>CAYSON010000262.1:0-5466 GCA_964432635.1 uncultured Desulfopila sp. | reverse complement strand
GCCTCGTACAGCGGTGTTCGACACCGCCAACGTGCCTGCCGCAGGCCTTGCCGCGACCACCGTCATCGCCGCGCTGCTCTTTTTTGTCAGCCGCCTCGACCTGGGCGATTTCCCGGCGGCGTCGAGGTCACTTGATTTGCTTCGTTCCCTGATCGTCTTTACCCTGTGCCTCGCTGGATGCCGGCTTTTCTGGAGCCTGGCACTGCCCTCCAGCCTGAAACGCTTCGAGGGCTGGCGCAAGCCGGCCCTTTCCGCCGCGGCCCTGGCGATCATCGCCGCCGAACTCGCCGGCTACCGCAATTTTACCGTCTTCGTGCTCCTCGCGTTGCTCGGCACGGTGCTGGTGGCGGCGCTGCTGCACCTGGGGCTTCTGCTCATCGATCGCGCCGTGGGCGGTTTTTTGCCCGGCCGTTACCGCTGGCAACGGCGCTTGCGGGAGAGGCTGGGGTTGTCCGCCACCGACAGCCTCCCCTCGATCAGTTGGCTGCGGCTGCTCGGCAAGTTCCTCGCCTGGGGCCTGGCCCTGATCTTCTTCCTCCACTTCTGGGGCGTCTCCGACGCGATGTTGAAGAAAATATCGGCCATCATCATCGACGGGTTCTCCCTCGGCGACCTGAAGGTGGTTCCGGCCCGGCTGATCCTCGGGGTCTTTATCTTCGCCGCCGGCTGGACTCTTTTCTCCTGGCTGCGCCTGCGCCTGGAACGTACGTGGCTGGATCAGGCCGGCTTTTCGCAGAGCGCCCAGGACACTTTGGTCACCATCACCGGCTACTGCGGTTTCGCCATAGCCCTGTTGATCGGCCTCTCCATGGCCGGCTTCAGCTTTTCCAATCTGGCGGTGATCGCCGGAGCGCTGTCGGTAGGCATCGGCTTCGGCATGCAGAATGTCGTCAACAACTTTGTCTCCGGCCTGATCATCCTCTTTGAGCGACCGGTCAAGCGGGGTGACTGGATCCGCATCGGTACCACCGAAGGCTACGTACAGAGGATCAGCGTCCGCTCGACCCTCATTCAAACCTTCGACCGCTCCGATGTCATCGTTCCCAATTCGGAGCTGATCTCCAATCAGGTCACCAATATGACCTTGAACGACAATTTCGGACGACTCATCGTCCCGGTGAGTGTCGCCTACGGCAGCGACACCGAGTTGGTGCGCCGCCTGCTCGAGGAGATCGCCGCGCAGACCCCGGAGGTGATCAACGACGGCTCGGCACCGCATCCGCTGGTGCTCTTTCTCGCCTTTGGTCAAAGTTCGCTTGATTTCGAACTCCGCTGCCATCTCGCCAACATCGACCGGCGTCTGCCGGTGAAGAGCGCCATCAACTTCGCCATCGATCGGGTCTTCCGCGCCCATCACATCCAGATGCCCTTTCCGCAGCGTGACATCTATATCAAGGAATTCCCCGCTGCGCTTATGGCTACGGTTTCTTCACCACCCGCTGATTCCACTCCTCAAGGATGCGGCGACGCTCGCGACTGACCTTGACGATGTCGAAGTCGATGAGATCGGACAGCGACACCTCGTCCATCTCCTTGGGCAAGGGGATATTCGGCCGCACCATGATGCGCGGATCCTTGGCCTGAATAATCTTCTGCCCTTCGAGGCTGAGAGCCCAGTCGACGAAGGCTTTGGCACCTTCGGGATTGCGGGCATTCTTGAAGATCGCCACCCCCACCGCCATCCAGGGAATGCCGTCCTTGGGAAAGACCGCCTGCACCGGCGACTTGCCCTGACGGCTGATGTTCTCTTTGGTTAGGGAAACCAACGCCAGAGGCATCTGCCCGGAGGCCACCTTCTTCTGCGGGTCGCTGCTGCTTTTAGTGAAATAGGCAACATTGTTGGCCAAGGCCTGGAAATAGCGCCACCCCTCCTCCTCGCCCATCTTGTGCAACAGGCCGGCGACAGCGACAAAGGTGGCGGTGGAGATGGCCGGATCGGCGAACAACAGTTGCTCCTTGTATTCCGGGTTCACCAGGTCGGCCCACAGCTTGGGCCGGGTCAGGTTACGCTCGGCAAGAAGATCGGTATTGATTAGCAGCCCGCTCAACTGCAGCGAGACCCCGGTCCAGTACCCCTCCGGATCCTTGTAACCGTCGGGCACCGCCTCCGCCTCGGGCGAACGATAGACCTCGAGCAACCCCAGATCCCGTGCCTTGACAAAGCTGTCAATACCGGGTCCGAACCACAAGTCGGCCAGCGGCCTGCCACCCTCGGCCTCGGTGCGCGCCAGGATCTCGCCGGGGGCCATGTCGAGAAAATGAATGAGAATCCCGGTCTTCTTGTGGAACTAGGTGAAGATCTCGCCGGTGGCATCATAGGTGGCGACCACCGTCAGGGTCGGTTGCTCAGCCGAAGTCACCGCCACGGGCACCGTCACAAGCAGCAACAGGGTCAGGGTCAACAGGGGGAAAAGGGGTGGTGGTGTCGACATCACGGTTCTCCTCGGACGTGAAGGGGCGGGGCAAGGATAGCCTCACTGTTTGAGGCTGTCGGATCTATAGCAAGAGCTTTGGCCACTGTCAACACCGCTGCTTGCCTGCAGGGAGCATTTGCGCTATGATGAAGGGGAACCTTCCGCCCCTGTGGCAGATGTTCCCACCACCTCGATGATATTCAACGCACAAGGAGAAGCTAATGTCCAAGGAAAGAAACACCAAGAAGGAAGAGAAGAAAAAGCCGGCGAAGACCCAAAAAGAAAAGAAGGCGGCGAAAAGAAGCAAGAACGAAAGCAGCGACCTCCTCGACAAGCAGAAGTAGACCGCAACCCAGCCGTCGACCAGGCCGGGGGCAAACGAGGAGGCTTATGGGCACGGCGATGAGCGCCTCGGTGGTGTACCTGCCTGGGGGAGCCACCCCCTATCCGACACTGATCGATTTCCTCTGCCGACGCTTTCCCAAAGTGGCGGCAGAGGTGTGGCGAGAGCGGCTGGCAACCGGCAAGATCTGCGGCGAAGACGGCCTCCCGGTCGGCCCAGAGACCGCCTACCGTCCCGACAGTCGCCTCTTCTACCACCGCGAGGTGGCCGAGGAGCCGGTCATCCCCTTTGCGGAAATAATTCTCTGGGAGGATGAGCATCTGCTGGCGGTCGACAAGCCCCCTTTTCTACCGGTCAGCCCGGTCGGCCCCTATGTCGCTGAATCGCTGGTGGAACGGCTGAAACGGCGCACTGGCCACAAGCAGCTGTCGCCGCTGCACCGTATCGACCGCGAAACCTCGGGCCGGGTGCTGCTCGCCAAGGATCACCACAGGCGCGGCCGCTACCAGCAGCTCTTCGCTGCCGGCCTGGTGCGCAAGACCTATGAGGCAATCAGTGTCTGCCAGTCAACCCCGGAGTGGTTGGAAACGATGGTGGAGAACCACCTCGAGCCGGGTGAGCCGTGGTTTCTGATGCGGGCGTGCCCCAGCCCGGTCAACGCCCGCAGCCACATTCGCCTGCTCGAAGTGCGAGGACTTCGCGCCCGGCTGCTCCTTTCCCCAATTAGCGGCAAGAAGCATCAGTTGCGCCTGCATCTCAGCGGCCTCGGCCTGCCCATCGTCGGCGATCGCTTCTATCCGACCCTGCAACCGGCCGCCCCGACGACTTTCGCCACCCCCTGCAACTCCTCGCCAAGAGCGCCGAATTTCCCGATCCGCTCAGCGGCCGCCAGCTCCGCCTCGACACCGGCCGCAGCTTGTCTCTAGCGCACGACGAACGCTGACTCAAAACTCATAGCGGCGTTTGAGCTCTTTGATATGCTCCGGGCCAATGCCGCAGCAACCGCCGAGGAGACGCGCCCCCAGGGCCAGCCAGCGCCCGGCTTCGTCGGCGTAGTCCTCGGGCGAGATAACGTCGTTGAATTTCCAGTGCGGCATGGCGAAGACCCCGGAATGGGCGTAGACACCTAAAGGGCCGGCCCAGACCTCCCGCAATGCGGTGAAGGCCTCGGCGGCATCGACCACCTCGGTGTGCATGATAAAGGCGGCGGAGCCGCCGATGGCGGCCATGGCCCGCACGCCGTCGGCGAGCAGGTCGCCGCGGTCCCAGAGCATAAGGCGGCCGCCGTGGTCACGCCGGCAGCTGAAACCGAGCCAAACCGGCAGCCCGGTGTCGCTGGCGGCTTGCACCGCCAGGGAGCCTTGTTCTATATCGCCGATCATCTCCACCATGAGCAGGTCGACCCCGGCCCGCTGCAGCACCTCGGCCTGGAGTCGATAGCCGGCCAGGGCCTGGTCGCGGTGCAGGTAGCCCTCGCTCGGCTCGGCACAAAAACAGGTAGGGGCAAGCGAGCCGGCCACCGCCACCTTGGCCCCGGTCTCATCGCGGGCGAGAAGCGCAAGGCGCACCGCGATCTCGTTGAGTTCGGCACAGCGCTCGCCCAGGCCGGCCGGCAAGAGCATATGTTTGGCCAGGGAAAAGGAGTTGACAGTGATCACCTCGGCCCCGGCCTTTATATAGTCGCGGTGCACCGCCTGCACCACCTCCGGCCTGGTCAGCACCGCCTCCGCCGTCCAGGCGCGGCCATGCATGGGCACGCCCCGCCGCTCGAGCTCGGTGCCGGTGGCCCCGTCGAGCAGGACCCGGCCGCTGCCACGCAACTTTTCTTCTATGATTCTATAGTTCGACATCTTTTATACAACCATCGCCCCCCGCCGATCACGGATTCAGGCTGGCGACGAGTTTTTCTCCTGACGGGCGGCGAGCATGCGGCCAACGAGCAGCACCAGCACCGCCCCGACCACCGCCGCCCCGTAGTAATGGACTTTCGAGGTGATTTGGAGAGCCAAGTGGTCGGCAAAAAAGGACACCACAAACGGGTCGGTGATCGCCATCTCGCCGGCAATCCAGCCAAGCAGCATACCGCCCAGGGTAATGATGATGGGGAAGCGGTCCATCAGTCGCACCACTAGCTGACTGCCCCAGACAATGATGGGAATGCTCACCAGGAGGCCAAAGATCACCAAAAGCATCTTGTGGTCGTCCCCGGCGCCCTCCGCCGCCCCGGCGATGGCGATGACGTTGTCGAGGCTCATGACGAAATCGGCGATGATAACCGTCTTCACTGCCGCCCAGAGACGGTCACTGCTCGCCACTTTGCTGTGTTTATCCTCTTCCTCCGGCAACAACAGCTTGATGCCGATCCATAACAGCAGCACCGCCCCCACCAGCTTGAGCAGCGGCACGGCGAGCAGGCTGAGGGCAAAGAAGATCAACACCACCCGCAGGACGATGGCCCCGGCGGTTCCCCAAAGAATGCCCAGGGTGCGCTGCTTCGGCGGCAGCCGCCGACAGGCCAGGGCAATGACCACGGCATTGTCGCCGCCGAGGAGGATGTCGATCATGATGATTTTGGCTACCGCCACCCAAAATTCTGGCTGAACGAGAAATTCCATGGCGTTATCGGCCGGGGCTCCCGGCCTCCTCAAAAGTTGAGAGGTTAAAGCTGAGTCGAGCAGCGTGTCTGCTTAATCGAAACTTATACCCTGG
>CAYSON010000261.1:0-5501 GCA_964432635.1 uncultured Desulfopila sp. | reverse complement strand
TCCGCAGGTGGTCGATGGCAAAAAAGGCCTCGCCCGTGCTGAGGCCCTGATCAAGGCTTCAAAACGTCCCAAGCCGGGATCAACGCTTTTCCTTGGCCCATCCCTGCAGGCGGAGGTAGTTGAGGATCTCCATGACGGTAAATCCAGCCTGCTTCTGCGCTTTGACCCGGAAAGGGGGATCGCCGCCATTCTTGAGGAATGGGGCCAGGTGCCTTTACCACCCTATATCGAACGGCCCCAAGGCACTACCCCCGGCGACGCCCATCGCTACCAAACCATTTATGCCAATCACCCGGGAGCAGTGGCGGCGCCGACCGCTGGCCTGCATTTCACCGAATCCCTACTCGCCAGGATTGTCGACAAAGGCGCGACCATCGGACGGATCACCCTGCATGTTGGCTACGGCACTTTTGCTCCGGTACGGGAGGAGGATATCACGCGGCATCAGCTGCACCACGAATACTGTGAAGTCAGCGAGGAGACAGCGCAAGCGGTGGCCGCAAGCAAAGCTCGCGGCGGCAGGATCTGGGCGGTGGGAACCACCTCCGTGCGCACCCTGGAGTTTGCCGCGCGCGCCGATGGTCACGTCCGCGCCTTCTCCGGCTGGTGTGACCTCTACATCTATCCGGGCTTTCCCTTCCGGGTGGTGGACCATCTCATCACCAACTTCCACCTGCCCGATTCATCTTTGCTCTTTCTGGTGGCGGCCTTTTGCGGTCGGGAAACCCTCCTCGCCTGCTACCGCACGGCCATAGAGGAGGGATACCGTTTTTTTTCCTACGGCGACGCCATGACCATCATCACCAGTCAGGAAAAATGACCTGGGTAGAGGTGGCGCGATCAGGTAGTCGCCGCCGCCGGACAACCGGCGCAACTCCCACCGCTCGGACAGGCCGGGGCCGGTTTGGCGGTTTCTTCACTTTTCGATGCGGCCGAGGCGTTTGAATACCCGTCTGCATACCAGCCGCCGCCACGCAATTGAAAGGAGGTCATCGACATCAGTTTGCGCACCTGGCTGTGGCAATCGGGACAGGTTTTCAGCGGCTCCTCGCTGATCTTTTGTTGAACCTCAAAAACCTTTTGGCATTCCTTGCATTCGTACTCGTACACAGGCATTTGTTTTCACCTATCTTGTTGAAAAAACGGTGTCGTCACACCAACGGCAGCGGCCGACAGCCGTTGCCGAAAACTTCCCCACTGCGTCCTCATCGGACGTCGCCAACATAATGCCAGCCACCTTATCTGTCAACTGGTGTAAAACGAAAGAAAGCAATGACCGAGGCCCGTACCGTCTGTCAACTTGTTGTTCCCCTCCTTTTCTGGTATATATGCCTCTCCATTTACCTGGGAAGCGCCAGCCCTTCACCCTCATTAACCCTCAGCCGCAGCCGAACCCCCATGATCGGTATCTTTGACAGCGGTATCGGTGGCCTGCTGGTCGCCGCCGAAATCGAACGACAATGGCCAGGGCTGCCCCTGGTCTATGTCAATGACACCGCCCGGGCGCCGCTGGCGACAAAAAGTGGTGACACCATCGTCAGTGCCACCCGCCAAGGATTGAACTTTTTGGTCGAGCAGGGTGCGTCGCTGCTGGTGCTGGCCGGAAGCACTGCTGCTTGCCTCGCCGAGGCGGCCACAACCGGCTATTTTTCACAGCCGGTGCTGACACCCATCGCCGCCGCGGTCAACCTGGCATTAGCCACCACCAACTGCGGTCGCATTGGTCTTGTCGCCGGGCCAGCCGCCATCGCCAGTGGCAGCTATGAAAAGGATATGCGTGGTAAAAGTACAACGGCCAAGCTGTTTTCCGCCTCTTGCCCACTGCTGCCGGCTCTGGTCGAGGGCGGCTGGAGCAACAAACGGGAAACCAAGATGATCCTGCGTCGCTATCTCTTCCCCCTCAAGGAACGGCAGATCGACACCCTTATTCTCGGTTGCGGCCACTGCTCCCTGTTGCGTCCCCTGATTCAAGCGCGTATCGGCAGAAGGGTCCACCTCATCGATAGTTCCCTGGCACTGGCCAACAGCCTGTTGCAGGTGATAAGCCGACAACCGAACGCGCTTCTTGATGACGGTGGCCCCCACGGTGAACAGCGCTACTTCGTCAGCGACCGTAACCCCATTTTCGATAAGCTGGCGGCGCGCATCATGGCACGCCCCGTTGAATTCCTCCCCTGGTGACCGTTCCGATGCGCAAAATTCTTTTCCCCTCGCTCTTCCTGCTTGTTATCATAACCCTGCTGCGGCCGCTGGCGGCGAGCGGAGCCGACCCCATTGAGTACCCCGAAGATATCGCCTCCCGACTACAAGCCCGCTATGACGCCATGCGCAGCCTCTCCTTCTCGTTCTTCCAGGACATTCAAGGAGAGATGAGCGGCAGACCGCGGCAAGGCTCGGGACGGGCCTTCTTCCTGAAAAAGGACGACAAGGCGCGGATGCGCTGGGATTACACTACGCCGGAGCAGCAAGTGCTGATCAACGACGGAGAGACCTTTTCCATGTATTTTGCCCATCTCAAACAACAGATCATCAGCCCCGCCGCCGCCCTCGACAGCGACCTCACCTATGCCGTGTTCACCGGCAAGGGCATGATCACGCGAGATTTCCATATCCGCCCAGCTGACGAAGACGAACAGTCGACCAATGAAAACGACTACAAGGTGATTAAGATCATCCCCAAAACCCAACAATCCCAGGTGCAGGATATCCATCTCTATGTGACTGGCAACTCGCTCATTCGCCGCATAAAACTGCGCGACCATTTCGGCACCATGACGGTGCTCAACCTCAGCGACATCGAGGTCGATGGCGTCGAAAACGGCAAGTCCGCCGCTGAGATTGTTGCCCTGTTCATCTTTACCCCGCCGGCTGGCACCGAGATCATTCGTCAGTAAATGATTGATTTCGGCCCCGGAGAGAAATGACAAGCCTTCGAGGAGGCCCGCCCCGCCGGCGCCTCCCCATCCTGGCCCCGCCCTTTCTGGCGATAGGCCGTAACCCAGAGCAACTTCTTGATAGACGCATATGACCGACAACAGCAACGATAGCTTTGCCGACCTGTTCAAAGCGGAGCAAAGCAAAAAAATCAGGCATCTTACCCCGGGTCAAAAAATCACCGCGACCATCGTCGGCATGAACCACGACTCGACCTTTCTCGACGTCGGCAGCAAAAGCGAAGGGGTAATCAATAGTTCCGAGCTGAAGGACGCGGAAGGGAACTTCCGCTATCAGGTGGGCGACAGTGTCGATGTCTACTTCCTCCGCTCCAAACCTTCGGAACAATTGTTCACCATCTCCATCGGCGGAGGTGCCGGCGCCGCCCATCTGGAGGAGGCCTATGCCGGCCAGATTCCCGTGGAGGGTCTGGTCAAGGCCGAGATCAAGGGCGGTTTCGAGATCACTCTCGGCGGCAACGTCCGCGCCTTCTGCCCCCACTCGCAGATGGGTCTGCGTCGCCACCAGGACGATGGCAAAGAGTATCTGGGCAGCCGCATGACCTTTCTCATCACCCGCTTCGAGGAGAGCGGCCGCAACATCGTCGTCTCGGCCCGAGCCGTCGAGGAGGCGGCCCGGCTCGAAAAACGCGAAAAGCTCCAGCAGAGCCTTAGCGAGGGTGAGACGGTCGAGGGACGCATCAGCTCGATCCGTGACTTCGGTGCCTTCGTCGATCTCGACGGCGTCGACGGTCTCATTCCCATTTCCGAAATCGGCTGGACGCGGGTGGACAAGATCGAGGAGTTTTTCAGCCTCGGCCAACAGGTACAGGTAGTGGTGAAGAAACTTGACTGGGACAACGACCGGATCACCCTGAGCTACAAGGAGACCCTGGCCGATCCCTGGAAGGAGGGCATCGCTAATTTTGCCGAAGGGTCGATCCACAGGGGCACGGTGGCTCGACTCGCCCAGTTCGGAGCCTTCGTTACCCTCGCCCCGGGGATTGATGGCCTGCTGCACATCTCGAAATTAGGCGCCGGCCGGCGCCTGCACCACCCCCGTGAGGTCATGGAAGTGGGACAGGAGGTGGAAGTACGCATCGAGGCCATCGACAGCAACGACAAACGCATCAGCCTGGCACCCTCCGATTATGTCGCCGCAGAGAAGAAGGAGGAGAATGACCGCGCCGAATTCAAGGCCTATCTCGGTGCCGACACGACCAAGAAGGGCGGTGGCGAAGTCGGCAGCCTGGGCGCCCTGTTGCAGCGGAAGATCGCTGAAAAAAAGAAATAACCACCAGGTCGCAATCCCCCCACTCCCGAGGTGTCCCTCAGGCGTGATTGAGCAATTTGAGCTGCAGGGGGTGGGGATCAAGGTAGTACTGCTTGGAGAGATAGTCACTCTTGTATTTCTTGACAAAGAAATTAAGCAAGGTCACCGGCACGATCAACGGCACCAGCCCTTGGTGATAGTTCTCAAGGATCTCGAGCGCCTGCTGCTTTTCCTCTGACCCGAGGAGAAGTTTAAAGTGGCCGAGGATATGGGTGAGGACATTGACGTGCTTGTTGATGGTGCTGCGCTTCTTGAGCGCGGTCATGAGCATCTCTTCATAACGGGAAAAAAGTTGCTCAAGGGGCAGTTCCTTGGCCTGCGCCACCAACCGACCCATCTCGCGATATTCCTTTTCACTGTGCGACAAGAGCAGCAGCTTGTGGGAGGTATGAAAATCGACCAGGCCGCCGCGCATCATGTTGTTTCCGGCCAAAGTCCGCCACCGTTTATGCACAAAGATTCTCTGGATGAAATTCTCACGCAGAACGGGATCGTGCATGCGGCCGTCTTCTTCCACCGGCAACAAGGGAAAGCAGTCCATAAAGGCTTTAGCGAAGATGCCCACCCCCCGATTGCTCGGCATTCCCTCGGGCGAATAAAGTTTGACCCGCTCCATACCGCTGCTCGGTGACATGCGCTTAAAGATAAACCCGTCGAGCCCTTCGTCGGATAGTTCGGCGAGGCGGCGCTCGGCCCAGCTCTTCATTTGTTCGGTATAGTCCCGGCCGCTTTTGGAGGTCATCAGGCGAGGTGCTTCAGGTTCGCCGACGAGGCGCAAGGTCTCCCGCGGGATGGGGAGTCCGCACTCGACCTCGGGACAAACGGGGAGATAGCGAACATACTGTCCGAGGGTGTCGGTGAGATAGCGATCATGTTGATGACCGCCATCATACCTGACCTTGTTGCCAAGGAGGCATGAGCTGATGCCAAGTTTAATTGCGTCATCCATATTTTTTCCTTCCTTTGGGCAAAGCGAGTTTTTTTGGCGAGAGTGGGGAAAGGGTCTTGACATCTCTGTCAGGCCTGGGTCTACTCCCGCGGACAAGAAGCCGAAGAATCGCTGTCCTTGTGTGGCGGGCTGACGCTCGCCACACAAGGACAGTAATCCCCTCCGGGGATGAGTACCTTCACGAAATTCGTTCCTAAAAAGCACAAACGAATTTCTACGTTACTAATGCGAACGACACGGCTTTGCAATCTCCAAATATCTGTAGAGCCGACATAAATGCCTCCGG
>CAYSON010000260.1:0-5503 GCA_964432635.1 uncultured Desulfopila sp. | reverse complement strand
TAACCCAAGTTTAACACCAGGCTATTTTTATCTCACTAAAACATTAAGATACCTGGCATAAAAAATCCCAGTGGCACTACATTCACGTCTCCGGCCTCACCGCACCATCTTTCGCACGCCAACTGGAGAGTCCGAAATGCACAGTGCATCGTAGAGCTGTTTCAGTTTCGGTTCGGCCACGCTGGTCTTTCTGACATGCAGAGTCCGGCCATCCTTTTGTCTGAAAGTAGCGGTGATCCGGCATTGTCCGGCAAAAATAAGGCGCAGCGTCGACCAGCTTTCCTGAAAACCGTAACCCTTTAGTCTGCGGCGCAGCACCTGGACCGCCTGATAGGCCAGCACAGTGATGAACAGATGCCCTTCGGCCCGATCCTCCCGGTGATGGTAGATCGGTCGAAGTCCCAATTCCGATTTGATGCTGCGGAAGACCGCTTCCAGGTCGGTGAGCATGGTATAGGTCCGCCACAGGGTGTTCTCATCCCAGTTCAACTCATTGGTGCGCAGACAGTAGACCCCGGGGTGGGTCAATATCGTCCCGGCAACCGGCAACTTCTCCCAGGTCAAGGCCGCCACCTTGTCGCCGGTTTCATCAGGGGTTATCGCTATACGGTAATGCTGAGATATTCCGTGACTTTTCTCCTGCAATCGGCCGAGCCGCTGCAGGATTTTATCGCGGCGTTTCTCGCCGCGCGGGGTTTGCAGGGCGGCGGCGATCTTTGCCAGCCCGCACTCAAAGGTCTCTATAAACCGATTAGTTATGCCATTTTCTTTATCCTGCCGTTCCTCGGAATGACAGTAAAGGCGCAGCTCGGTGCCATCCTCGCTCAACATTCGTTGAATCCGCACCGTTTTCTCCGAGGCGGTGGTTACCTCGGTTGCCTCTTTGGCGGTGAATTGCCGTTTTCTCTCGCGACTGACCACCAGATAGCGATAGTGATGCGCAGTCAACCAGCCAATATTTGCTTCGGTGGCTATCCCTCGGTCCATGATGACCAGCGCTCCCTCTGGAGCCGCCAGCCCCGTCAGCATCTCTTCAAGGGTGGCGGACTCGATGGCGTTGCCCTCAAACATCCGGGAACGACGAACAAAACCGCTGCCATCCAGGACCAGACCGAGGGTCACCAGCGGGCAATCGGAGCGTTTCTCCTTGGAATGGCCCCGCTTGGCCTTGCCATTCTCGGCCATCTCCCCCTCAAAATACGTATTGGTCAGATCATAGAGCGTTACCGTTGTCGGCAGTGAAAAAAGCTCGCTGATCCGGGAGAAGAGCTGAGACTCGATGGCCTGGCGGTGTTTGACCAGCAGATCCGAGGTTCGGTACAAGCGTATCAGTGGCATTGCCTCATAGTCAACATCGAGCAGTTCGCCCAGCCCGCTCTGCCCGGTCAGCCAACCATAGGTGGCCAACTCGCTACCCGGCTCAGCCATCCTGCCGATAATGCTGCCGATCGCGGCAGCCTGCTGCACCCCGTTCAGGCCGATACCCGCCAGAATCCGCGGCAGCTGCAGTTCCTCCAGAGCGGCCAACCCTACATGCTCCACACCGATAGACCGGGGTTGGACCATTTCCAGCGAGGAGACGTCCACCTCCTGGTAATCAACAACTGCCTCCCTGCCCTCGCTACTCGCCTCCTTCGAGCCGTCCATGACCAGGCGGGCAGCATAGCGTCGCGCCAGCTTCTCTATGGCCGCGTCTTCGGGGATCAGGCTCAGCTGACCAGCCAGAATCTGCTCGATTCTGGCGCATAACTGTGGCCACAGGTCCTTGGCCAGTTCGAAGTTCTTGCCCAGATTGAGCAAAGTCTGTTGCCGCACCTTGCCGCCTATCCGGGTCGAAGCGACCAGGCGGTAGGTGCTGTAGATCTCACCAGTTGGGCTATTGCTGGTTTTCGTTTGTCGAATATACATAGCCGCAGCATAGCCATATCTGTATGGAAAAGTCAACACCTGGCCATATTATTATGGCACTACATTTGCAAACCTGACAATCAGCCCCTGAAAATACAAATGGTTGGACGCGGCAATGGAGCAATGCTCACTCGCTAATGGAGCGGAACTGTTAAACATGGGCTAACATATCATTTTTATCAAGATAGGAACCGAAAGCACCGGCAATGATAAAGCGGAGACGCTTCGCGTCTCCCGGCGTGTTTCCAACGATCCCGATAAACCAACGCCTGGCGTGGGGTTGAGGTTGGCACATCCGGCCCGCTAAACCGTATGGTCATTTGACAATCGGGAGAATCTTGCGAAAGGTATCGGTATTGGCACGGCAACTCCACTGAAAGATAACGATTTCGGTGGAGGTGATCAGCGCCCCGGCCTGGCGGAGCAAGTCGAGAGCGAGATCGCGGTTGGTGGTGACTCGGGAGGCCACGGCATCGGCAACCAGGTGAACGTGAAAACCAGCCTGGAGCAGATCAAGGCAGGTCTGCAGTACGCAGACATGGGTTTCCATGCCCACCACCACAAGTTGCGGGCGTGCAAAAGAGCGCAACAGTCCCAGGAAGGCGGGTTCCAGACAGGCACTGAAATGCTCCTTGTGAAACACCGGGGGAGCAGGGTGAATCTTTTCGAGAATTTCGGGAAGAGTAGCGCCAAGACCTTTGCTGTACTGTTCGGTGAGGACGACGGGTACCTCAAGGATCTCAGCGGACTTGGTCAGTTGGTCGACCCTAGCGGCTATTTCCTCCCAGGATGGTATGGCACTGAGCATCTTCTGTTGAAAATCAATGATCAGCAGGAGGCTCTTGGCGCTGTCGGCAGTGTATTCGTGTCGTCTGGTCATTGAACGGCTCCCTCAGGCAGTCAGCCTGTTTCATATTGCGTATCATTAGAAAATCAAACAACAAATTCAACAATCGGCACATTCCAGCCCTGGCCATGGCAACGGGCTTGAAAATCCTTGTCCGAGACATCTTCCCGGTATCGCCTGACCAGAGCGACGGTCCTGATCTCCCTGATGGTATCGAGTCTGTCCTGCCACTCTTCCTGGGCCTTTCGCGACAACCGGGCTATGGCGAGGCCATCATTGTCGAACAGTTCCAGATGCTTGTTGCTTTTCCTTATCGTGAGCTTATCGCCCGCCCGGATCTTTTTTAAAGCCAGACGAGCCGGATGGCTCTCCGTTTTGATACCGGCGAAATCGAGAAAGAGATCATCCATGCCAAGAAGGCTGTATGAGTAGGTTTCTCCCGCTATTTTACGGTCGAGTAGGCTTTTCCTCGTCAGGAAAAAGTCTCCTGACAGTGTTGCAACATGCGGATTGGGGCAAGAGACCAGCGAAAACAGCTGCAGCGTCTCCCGGGCTCGTGACATCGATACGTAGTAGAGTCGGCGCTCGTCTTCGTTTTCTGCGTGCGCACCATTTTTCCAGTTGTCGCCAAGGATAAAGACGTGATCGAACTCAAGACCTTTTACGGCGTGCGCTGTTGCCAGGAAAAGACCGTTGCCGATACTCTTTGATCTGCCCTGCTCGGAGAGGGTTTCATAAAGGTATTCCTCGATGGCCGAAACCGGTTGCGGGGTATCACCGGTTTCCTCGACCCAGTCCTGGAGTATCCTTTTGAGATTGTCGCTCCAGACGGTGGCAGCAGGATGAATCCTGTTGAACAGCGCCAATCCGGCGCTGCCGGTGACTGTCTCGGTTCGCATTGCCTGCAGTCGCTCAAGGAAGTCGGCATTTTCTCTGATCCGATTGAGACGGGGGAATTTGCCGTGTCGACCCCAGCAGAGGCTGACCTCCATCCCGGCATCCTCACATATACATCGCACCCGATCAAGGTCCTTCCATTCCCGGGCCAAAACGGCACAATTTGCGAGGTCGAGTGGACCGCACTGCTGCAGGCGCTGCAGTTCCTCAAGGAGCAAAGACGCCTGCGCCCAGCTGTTTTCCACTTCCAGCACTTGCACCTTTCCCTGGCCGATCGGATCATGTTGTTGCCAGCGGCCACCCGGCGCCAGGTTCTGCCGGGAGCGGTTGACGCGAATGGGGTGTCCGGTCTTCATCCTCTCGATATTGTGAGCGATGAGACAGTTGCCTGCGGCGACAATGTGGGTGGAGGAGCGATAGTTTTCAACCAGGTAATGGATTTCGGCGTCGTAGTCTTGCCGGAACCTTTTGATGAACTCAATACTTGCTCCTCTGAATCGGTAGATATTCTGGTCGTCATCGCCGACTGCCAGGATGGCCATTTTCCGCTCGCCTTCTTCTCGGCTCTTGCCGGCAAGCAGCGATACCAATTGGTATTGCTCGGCATCGATATCCTGGTATTCATCGACGAGGATATGGCTGAACCTGCCGATCAGCGCAAAGTCGGGCGGGATGTCCTCGAATCCCAGGGTGGTGGCATCGCCTTTGAGCAACGTGATGGCGTCGGTGATGATTCGGGGAAAATCGATTTCCCCCCGAGCTCCCCCACGGTTGCTGGATACCAGCGACCGGCCGGTGAGGCGAAGGGCCAGGCCATGGAAGGTGAGCATCGTCACCCCGAGCATATCTTCACCGACCAGATCCCGCAGCCGCCTTCTCAGGGAGAGGATGGCGCTGCGGTTGAAACAAAGCACCAGGATTGATCTCGAGTTGACCCGGTTGACCCGGAGAAGATGGGCCACCCGGTGGGCGACCACCCTGGTCTTGCCGGCGCCGGGGCCGGCGAGAATGAGCATGTTCCTTTCCGCTGCGGCGGTGACGATTTTCTCCTGCTGGCGATTGGCGAGATCATCGACGATTCGCTGATACGACTGCTTACTTGTCGCCCGCTCGAGAAACTTGTCCTTTTTGGGGAAGAATTGTTTGACGAATTGCTCCTTGTCGTCGTTGAAGTAGGACGCCACGTACTGCCAGGCCCCGCTGATCTTGGTCAGTGCCAGGCGGGCGTACTCGTTCATCACATGAATCTGGAAGGTGCGTTCGCTGTAGTGGGTTTTGAGCGGCGCGAAGTCGCCCTGGGTGTACTGCCTTCTTCGTTCGTCCGGGTGCAACTGGATGGTCATGGCCTGGCGGAACACCGCCAAACCCTGCTGCAGATCGATGACCCGCTGCTCGTGCATAAAGGTCAGGGCTCGCTCGGTCGCGGCGAGGGGATCTCTGAGTTTGTCCACCAGCAGCAGATCCCCGCGCAGGGCGGCGATAAGCTGCTCAAGGGTGAACTCGACCAGCAGGTCCGCGCTCGGTTTGGCCTCGGCCGGCACCGCCGCGAGGATCGCCGCGAGCCCGCGATGGGAGGCGAGCTGGCGCACCTCGACCGTTTTACGGATGGATTGCCAATCGCGGTGGAGATAGACCGCAAAACGGTTGTTTCCCCTGGCGGTGAAGGAAAGACTGCCCTGGGCTCCGGCCAGTCCCTTGCCGTCGCGGCTCAGTCCGTAAAGCAGCAATTTCAGCAAATGTGGGGAAGAATCGCCATGGCCGGAATCGAGCATGAGTTGGTTGACCTGCCGCAGATCAAGCTCCAGGCGGGTGTCTCCCTCCACATCTGGTGATGCCGCCTCGAGGGTCTTG
>CAYSON010000259.1:0-5512 GCA_964432635.1 uncultured Desulfopila sp. | reverse complement strand
TTGATGGCTATCGCTTTTTCCCGTGACAGGAGCAAACCGCCCTCTTCCTTGCGGCGCTCAATAAAAACCTCGAAGACATCGCCGATCTTGATCTCTTCACCGGCATCGAGACGGAATTCCGATTTGGGGATGTAGCTCTCGGCCTTGTCGCCGACATCGACCAACAGATAGTCGTCAACACTGCCGATGATCGTCCCCTGGGTGACGTCTCCGACGGCGACCACCTTGTTGTTTTCTTCCATCTCGAAGAGCTCGGCAAAACTCAGCTCTTCATCATTTTCCTGGGTTGATTGTTTGGTTTGTTCTGTCATGGGATCTACTCTTCCTGTCGACCTAAGGCCATGTGGTTGGGGTTACTTTTCCATGGAGCGCTTACCACAGAAAAGAGAAGGCAAGGCCCCGCCTTTCCAGCATAAAAAGGGAGGACAACTTGCAGAGATATGAACAGTACCGTATAGCAGCTTTTCAACGAAACGACAAGAACTTCTTGCAAACAAGCGGATTTTTTGACCGGAAACACCCGCCTCCCTGTACTATTGCGCCTTGGCGTTTCCTCCACCACCCCGCCTTTGTCCCGACGAACGCGGACGCCGCCGCTGGCGCTTTTGTCCCGAGGGCTCGGCGGCGACGGTGGTGGTATGGCTGATTCCGGCCACCGCACTCTGCCCCTTGGGCGGAGGCACGAGAAGGGGCGTTTCCGGCAGAACACAATCGAACTTGCAATTGATAAATTCCTCGATAGACGGCAGATAGAACGCGCCCTCCTCACAGGCAAAGCTTACCGCCTTGCCCTGGGCGCCGGCCCTCCCGGTGCGAC
Source organism: uncultured Desulfopila sp. (assembly GCA_964432635.1). GTDB lineage: Bacteria > Desulfobacterota > Desulfobulbia > Desulfobulbales > Desulfocapsaceae > Desulforhopalus_A. The sequence continues at coordinate 4,695 of CAYSON010000259.1, read as the reverse complement.
CGATGCGGTGCACGTAATCCTCTGGTTCGTAGGGCAGGGTGTAGTTGACAACAAAGGTTATCCCTTCAATATGGATGCCGCGGCCGGCGACGTCGGTGGCCACCAGCACCTTGACCTTGCCGGAGCGGAACAGCTCCAGGCGAGAGGCTCGCTTGGCCTGCTCGACATCACCGGAAAGCAACAGACAGTTTATGCCGTTTCGTTCGAGGCGATTGGCCAGCCGCTTGGTCTCGTTTTTCATGTTGGCAAAGACCATGATGCGGTCTTCTGGATGCGCCTTGATCAGGTTATAGAGGATGGTGTATTTTTCCTCGGCGGTGGCCAGGTAGACAATCTGCTCCACCGTCTCCACCGCCATCTGCTCGGGCTCCGCCTCAACCATTTTCGGTTTGACGCACCATTGAGAGGCAAGGCGCTGTACGTCCTCCGGCACCGTCGCCGAAAAGAGCAGGGTCTGTCGCTCTTCTTTTTTCGGCAGTCTCCCTAGGATACGACGAACATCGGGAATAAAGCCCATGTCGAGCATACGGTCGGCCTCGTCGAGGACAAGAATCCCACATTCCCGCAAATCGATCACGCCCTTGCCTATGAAATCGAGGAGTCTTCCCGGGGTGGCCACCACCACGTCGCATTTGCGGTTTTCCAGGATGGTCAACTGTTTTTGGTAGTCGGTGCCGCCAAAAACCGGGCAAATAGAAACACCGCAGTATTTGGCGAGACCAATGCCATCTTTGACAATTTGCATCACCAACTCCCTGGTCGGAGCCAACACCAGTGCCCGCACCCCGCCCTTGCCCTTGGATTGATTGGCAAGCAGACGTGCCAGCACAGCGATAAGAAAAACCGCAGTCTTGCCGGTGCCGGTATTGGCCTTGCCGACCAGATCATGGCCGGCAAGGACATCAGCCAGAGCCTTTTCCTGAATAAGGGTACAGTAGCGAAAATCGTAGTCGGCGATGGCGTGCATAATCGGCAGCGGAATGGAGTAGTCGTGAAAACGACTCTTCCCCTCCATTGGTACCACCGGAAAACTCTCCAGGCTCCACTCGCCCTTGCCTTTGCTCTTGGCCGCCGATGACCGATATTTGCGCCCTTCGCCTGCCGCTTCGGGGCCGATCGTTGCCCCAGCCCCGATCATCTCGACCACCGCCATGCGCGGTTTCGCCACGGTTGGCGATTCCGGCCCTTCGATCACCGCAGAACGCCCCAAAAATCGGCGATAGTTGCGCTTCCCGGCCTGGGCGATACGTTTGATACGATTACCTGCCGCCAGGAAAAACTTCTTCATCATAATTTACCACACCTTTGCCTTCCGGTCCCCCTGAGCTGCATCTGATGGTGAGCACAAAAAAGAGCGCCCCGACGGAAAGAAGGATCTCTCCCGGTCGCCCACCCGGTGCCGCGCCGATTGGCCCGACACTCGGTCCCACTTTCCTTGAAGACCACGATCTCCGTCTTCACCAAAGCGATTGTCGTCAAGACACCTCTACTCCCTGTGGGGAGCTAGGATAGCGATGAATTCGCCGACTGGCAAGGGAACCTCCCCACTTTGCCACGTTACATCCTCCCGGCGATGCGCAATTCCTCCATGATCGGTCCAAACAGCGCCTCATAGTTGGGAATGGCCTTTTTCAAGATGGTGCTGATATAGGGGATTTCGGCATCGTTGACAACCAGATTGGCGGAGGAGGAGAGGGCCTGAAGGTCATAGAGGGTGGAAAACTGCTCACCGATCAGCACATAAAAAATATACCGCCTTCGCGACATATTCATCTTGCACATGTAGTGGTGAAAGGCACCGGAACGCACCGACCCTGGTTCAAAGCGGCTGTGCAGAAAAACTGCGGCATAGTTGACAAAGAGCATCATCTCGATGGCCTCGCCGGCACTGCTTGCCTGCTCGACGCGATAGCCGACCCCTGAAGCCGCCTTGATCACCTGCTCCTTGCCGGGAATGTCGGGCATCAGCACCAGTGCCTTGGGGATATCCTCGACCACGTCCTTTTCCTCGAAGGTTCCGTCCTTGAGCCAATCGGTATCGGGAGGCGCAGGCGGCTTGAGACGACTGCTGGAAGTACCGGACGGCGAGGAACCGCGCTCTTGCCCTCCCGAACTTTTATCCATGCTCATGTCGAGGCCAAAAGGAACGGCACAATGGGCGCATTTGATTTTAATGCGCCTTCCCGGTTCGAGGGAACGCACGTTTTCGCGGATCTTCTCCCCCAATTTCAGTTGCTTTCCGCAGTGCGGACAATTCACTATCATTTCGCTTCGTCTCCCCATTCTGTCAGCGGGTTGTGCTCGGGATCACCGGAGGCGGGGCTCAGCGGCCAAACCAGCCGCGCCCGTCCTCTTCTTCCTCTTCCATACTGAGATCGGTCAGGTTGGTGGTCGATTCGCCGCGCTCCGCCTTGATGCGGTCAAGGCCGCGATTCATCTCGGCCCTTTGCGAGCAGTAGGTCATGGCGGTCTTCTCGGTAATGATCCCTCGGCCGTAGAGCTCAAGAATGTGCTGGTCAAAAGTGCGCATTTCGAGGGCCGAACCCTCCCTGATGATATAGTAGAAGGTCTTGTCCTCGGTCTCGCCGTTGAGAATCAGATCCTTGACACGCAGGCTGGTGCGGAGGATCTCGATGGCCGCCACCCTCCCCCCGCCGACTCGCGGCAGCAGTCGCTGACTGACGATCCAGCGGACCGTGTCGACCAGACGATTGCGGATCTGTGGCTGCTCGTCCTGCTCGAACATGCCAAGAATACGGTTTATGGTCTGCCCGGAATCGATGGTGTGCAGAGTGGAGAGCACCAAATGACCGGTCTCGGCGGCAGTCAGGCCAATCTCCATGGTATCACGATCACGCATCTCGCCAACCAGAATGACCTTCGGTGCCTGGCGCAAAGCAGCTCGCATACCAATGGAAAAAGTGCTGAAGTCGTTGCCCATTTCTCGCTGATTAAAGGTTGCCTTGTCCTGCTCGTGAATATATTCGATCGGGTCCTCAAGCGTGATAACATGCACCGAACGTTCGCGATTGATGAGATTGAGCAGGGCGGCGAGAGATGTGGTCTTACCGGTACCGGTGGCGCCGGTAAAAAGCACCAGGCCATTCAACTCCCGCGCCATCTTGGTGAAGGCCTCGGGGAACTGCATACGCTCAATAGTCGGCACCTGGGTCTCCAGCTTTCTCAAAACGGTGGAGAAATAACCTTTCTGGGTGAAGATGTTGACCCTGAAGCGGGCTCTGTCGCTAAGCGAATAGGACATATCGCAGGAGCCGGTTTCCACCAGATCCCTGAGCAATCTGCGGTTATTGCCGATGAGGTTGAGGGCGAAGGCCTCGGTTTGGAAGGGGGTCAACTCTTCCACCGGTGGGTTGATATCAACTGGTACCAATAGGCCGGCCGATTCCACCTGCAGTGTCTTGCCCACAGTGATGTTGAGGTCGGAGACATTACTGTGCGACTCGAGCATGGTGGCGATCCAATAATCAATTTCCGTCTTTTTCATACCATTCACCGAAATCTTGTGCCCTAGCGCAGGACGTCATAGTATATTACCTCTGTTTTTGGGAGCCACGAGCACCTTGGGCGCCTGCCTCGGCCGGGTTCGGCCGCGCTCGATACCCACTCCTGCGATTGTGCTGAACTCTAACAACTGTTGCAAGCTTTTTCCCATTTTTCCACACATTTTCTTTTTGTTATCCACCCACTCTCAGCCGATTCGGAGTAATTCCATGGCAATTCCCTTGCGCAGCGCCACCACCACCCAAGGCCGCAGAATGGCCGGGGCCCGCAGTCTCTGGCGGGCCAACGGTATGAAAGAGGAGCAGATCGGCAAGCCGGTCATCGCCATCGTCAACTCCTTCACCCAATTCGTGCCTGGCCACGTTCACCTGCACCATATCGGTCAACACCTGAAAACACTCATTGATCGTTTAGGCTGTTTTGCCGCCGAATTCAACACCATCGCCATCGACGACGGCATCGCCATGGGCCACTCTGGCATGCTCTACTCCTTGCCCTCGCGAGAACTGATCGCCGACAGCGTTGAATATATGTGCAATGCCCATACCGTCGACGCCATGATCTGCATCAGCAACTGCGACAAGATCACCCCCGGCATGCTCATGGCCGCCATGCGCCTCAATATCCCGGCCATCTTCATCTCCGGTGGACCGATGGAGGCGGGTCGGGACGGCGACAAACGCTACGACCTGGTTGACGCCATGGTCATGGCCGCCGACCCCGCCGTCGGCGACGACGACATCGAACGGGTCGAACGCTGCGCCTGTCCGACCTGTGGCTCGTGCTCGGGAATGTTCACTGCCAATTCCATGAACTGCCTCAACGAAGCCCTGGGCCTAGCCCTGCCCGGCAACGGCACGGTGGTCGCCACCCATACCCGCCGCAAGGAGATGTTCGAGGAGGCCGCCACGCGCATTGTCGACCTAGCCCGCCGCTGGTACGAGGAGGAAGACACCTCGGTGTTGCCCCGCTCCATAGCCTGTCGCAGTGCCTTTGTCAACGCCATGACGCTGGACATCGCCATGGGTGGCTCGACCAACACGGTGCTGCATATCTTGGCCATCGCTCGTGAGGCCGGCGTCGACTTTACCCTGGCCGACATCGACACGCTATCACGCCGAGTGCCCAACCTCTGCAAGGTATCGCCTTCATCTTCCTACCATATCGAGGATG
>CAYSON010000258.1:0-5520 GCA_964432635.1 uncultured Desulfopila sp. | reverse complement strand
ACCAATCGTCATTTCTCCGCCCCTCTCGCATCGCCTGTCAAGAGTTGAGACCTGACCCCAATTTTTTACACCTTCATCGTCCACGTGAAGGGATCGGCGCTCCTGCCGTACTGCAGATCGGTGAGGTCGTGGAAGAGTCTCGCCGAGAACCCGCCCACCGAGCCGTCGCCAACGATGATCTCCCTCTCGCCGAACTTGATCTTGCCCACCGGCGAGATGACCGCGGCGGTGCCCGAACCGAACACCTCCTTGAGCTGCCCCTGGCCGTGGGCGGCAAACACCTCGTCGATGGCCAGCTGCCGCTCGACCACCTTGATGCCCCAATGCCTGGCGAGCTTTATCACCGAGTCGCGGGTGACCCCGGCGAGGATGCTGCCGTTTAAAGCGGGGGTGATCAGCTCGTCGCCGATCATGAAGAAGATGTTCATCGTCCCTACTTCCTCGATATACTTGCGTTCCACCCCGTCGAGCCACAGCACCTGGGTGTAGCCCTCGGCGTGGGCGAGGTTGCCGGCATAGAGGCTGGCGGCGTAGTTGCCGGCGGTTTTGGCCTGGCCGACGCCGCCGCGTACCGCCCGCACGTATTCGTTGGTCACCCAGATCTTTACCGGGTTGAAACCCTCGGGGTAATAAGCGCCCACCGGCGACATGATGATGAACAATCGGTAGGTGTTAGAGGCGCGCAGGCCGATATAGGGATCGGTGGCGATGATGGTAGGGCGGATGTAGAGCGAGGTGCCCTCGCCGTCCGGGACCCAATTTTTTTCAATACGCACCAGCTCGAGCAGCGCCTCAAGGAGAAATTTCTCGTCAAACTGGGGGATGCACATGCGTTTGGCCGAGAGGTTGAAGCGGTGCAGGTTGTCCTGGGGCCTAAAGAGCTGTACCCCGCCGCTCGGCGTCCGGTAGGCCTTGAGCCCTTCGAAGATCGCCTGGCCGTAATGAAGCACCATGGTCGAGGGCTCCATGACGAAAGGGGCATAGGGCTCAATGCGCGGATTGTGCCAGCCTTTTTCGGGGCTGTAATCCATATTGAACATGTGGTCGGTGAAGATGGTGCCGAAGCCGAGCTTGGCACTATCAGGACGAGCTTTGAGGGTTTCTGCTTTGTTGTGGGGGATGTGCACGGCGGCCTCTGCTGTCTGGGGTTAATTGTTTTTCGGGGACGGAGAAATTTTGGTAACCTTTATCAAAAAAAAACGGTAATCTCTTGTTGATGATATTATGGTAGTTTCAGTATACTCCCAGCCGTTAGAGTTAATCAATCGTAAATCTTTTCCTGCCGAACGGGGAGGGCAGACGCCCTTGGGCGACAGCCCTGGGGGCTTTTATGTCCTCCGTTTCGGCACAGAGTGGTGAACAATGCGCAAGGACATCATCGAAATCCGCTGGCACGGGCGCGGCGGCCAGGGGGCGATTACCGCCGCCAAAATCGTCGCCAATGGGGCCTTCGTTACCGGTTACCGGGGCGTGGTCATGGCCCCGACCTTCGGCACCGAGCGTCGCGGCGCTCCCGTCTTCACCTCGCTGAAGATCGCCAAAGAAAAAATCTACGACCTCTCGCCGATCACCACCCCGGACATGGTGGTGGTGCTTGATCACACCCTGCTCGAAGAGGTTGACGTGGTTGCCGGATTGAAGCCGGGTGGCCTGGTGGTCTTGAACGGCCCCCGGCCGATATCGGAATACTCTTTCCCCGGCATGCGTCTGGCGGTGGCCGATGTCACCAGCCAGGCGGTGGCCGCAGGGCTTCCCCCGGGCATCGTCAACTCGGGGATCATCGGCGCCTTCTCCAAGGCCACCGGCCTGGTGAACATCGATATCCTGGTGCGGGCCATCGAAGAGGAGTTCGTCGGCAAGAAACCGGAAAAAAATGCCCAGGCGGCCCGCCTGGTTTACGCCAACACGGCGATTGGAGGGTGAGCGATGGCCAAAGACGAGTTTTGTGAACTGATCTCCCGCAGCAAGCCGGGGCCGGGCGACGGTGGCAACACCGGCTCGTGGCGGGTACTGCGCCCGGTGCTCAACCCCGAGGCCTGCATCCCGGTCAAGACCGGGCGCCCGTCCTGTTTCCAGTGCTGGCTGTATTGCCCGGACTGTGTGGTCACCAAGACCATCCCCCCGACCATCAACTACGATTACTGCAAGGGGTGCGGCATCTGTGCCGAGGAGTGCCCGGCCGAGGCCATAGAGATGGTGCCCGAGGCCGAGGCCGCCACGCTCGTCAAGGAGAAATAACCATGTATATCATTGAATCCGGCAACGTCGCCGCCGCCACCGGGGTCAAGCTGGCGCGGGTCCAGGTGGTTGCCGCCTATCCGATCACCCCGCAGACCCCGCTCACCGAAAAACTCTCCGAGTTCGTTGAGTCCGGGCAGCTGACCGCCCAATATATCCCGGTGGAGAGCGAGCACAGCGCCATGGCGGTGTGCATAGCCGCCACCTCCGCCGGGGCGAGATCGTTTACCGCCACCAGCGCCAACGGCCTCCTCTACATGAACGAACAGCTGCACTGGGCGGTGGGGGCGAGGTTGCCGGTGGTGATGTGCGTCGCCAACCGCGGCGTCGGCGCGCCGTGGACGGTATGGAACGACCAGCAGGACACCATCGCCCAGCGCGATGTCGGCTGGATCCAGCTCTATTGCTGCGACCACCAGCAGATCATCGACTCGGTGCTCAAGGCCTTCAAGCTGGCGCAGACAATGAGCATCCCGGTAATGGTCTGCTACGACGGCTACCTGCTCTCCCACACCTATATGCCCTTTGAGCAGCCGGAGCAGGACTCGGTTGATGCCTTTCTGCCACCCTTTACCCCCAAGCACTTCCTTGATCCCGAAGACCCCGGCAACTTCAACACCGTCACCCTGCCCGATATCCGTCCCGGCGTCGACGGCAAAATGATGCCCGGCTATATCGAGATCCGCCACAATCTGCAAAAAGACCTGCGCGCCGCCATCGGCGTGTATGAGGAGATCGACCGCGAGTTTGCCCAGACCTTTGGCCGCGGCGGCTCTCCGTTTATCGAGGAGTATCGCTGCGACGACGCCGAGTTCGTCGCCGTGGCCATCGGCTCGCTCGCCTACCAGCTGCGCGACGTCATCGACATGATGCGCGACGACCAGGTGAAGATCGGCGTCATCGGGGTGCAGATGTACCGGCCCTTTCCGGACCAGGCCATCATCGCCGCGCTTGCCGACAAAAAATGCGCCATCGTTTTCGAGAAGGCGCTCAGCTACGGCAATCAGGGCGCCCTCTATGCCGACATCAAGGCAGCCTTGTACGCCGGCAGTCGGCGGCCGCAGGTACACAACTATATTCTTGGGCTCGGCGGGCGGGAGATCAAGACCCCGCAACTGCTCGACGCCCTGACCCAGTCCTGCTCCGCACCCGGCGCCTTTGGCGACGAGCCGCGCTGGATCGGCCTCAAACTTCAGGAATAACCGGCATGGAAAAGACCACTATCATCAATCTCACCGAAGAAGAATTCGTCCATCCCGGCAACCGCGCCTGCTCCGGCTGCGGCCTGTCGATTGTCTACCGCATGGGGCTCAAAGCCCTCGGTAAAGACACCGTTTTGGTGGTGCCGCCGAGCTGCCTCACCGTGCTCCAGGGCCTCTACCCGGTGGCCTCAACCAAACTGCCCTGTTGCAACGTCACCTTTGCCTCCACCGGGGCGGCGGCCACCGGCCTGCGCGCCGCCATGCGCGCTTTAAATCGCGACAACGTCAACGTGGTCGCCTGGGCCGGCGACGGCGGCACCGGCGATATCGGCATTCAGGCCCTTTCCGGGGCCTGCGAGCGCGGCGAAAACATCATCTACATCTGTTACGACAACGAGGCCTATATGAACACCGGGGTGCAGCGTTCCAGCACCACCCCGCAGGGGGTGTTGACCACCACCACCCCGATCAACGGCAAGCTCCAGGTGAAGAAGGACGTACCGGCGATCATCGCCGCGCACGGCATCGGCTACGTCGCCACCGCCTCGGCCGCCTATCCCCTCGACCTCTATGATAAGGTGAAAAAGGCCTCCACCCTGCCCGGGCCCAAGTATATCCACGTGCACACCCCCTGTCCGCCGGGGTGGAATTTTGAAACCCGCTACACCATCAAGGTGGGCAAACTGGCGGTGCAGACCGGCCTCTTCATCCTCTACGAGCTGGAAAACGGCGAATACCGCCTCACCGGCGCCTCGGCCGCCCTGGTCGGCAAAGCCCGCCGCCCGGTGGCCGAATACTTCGCCGCCCAAGGCCGCTTCAAGTCGCTTGCCCCGGAGACCGTTGCCAAAGTCCAATCCCAGGTTGACGCCCAGTGGTAAGATAGGGGTCAGGTCTCAACTCTTGACAGGCAATCATTCTTGAGACCTGACCCAAATATAGAAATATAGCAACGCCTGTCAAGAGTTGAGACCTGACCCCTCCCGATGGAAGACATCCGCTGGCAACAACGCTTCGTTCATTTCCGCAAGGCTTTCGAACTGCTCGGGCAGGCTGTGGCAATTGAAGAGCCCTCCGACACCGAACGGGCCGGGATGACCCAATTTTTTGAAATGACCTTTGAACTGGCGTGGAAGATGCTCAAGGATTACCTGGAAGGGCAGGGGCTGATGGTAGCCACCCCCCGTGAAACGCTGAAGCATGCCTTTCAAGCGGGTATCCTCGCCAATGGCCATATCTGGATGGAAGCCCTCAAGGACCGCAATCTCATCTCCCATACCTACGAAGAGAAGATCGCCAAGGCCATCGAGAAAAAGATTCGCGAGGTCTATTACCCCATGTTGCAAGAACTTTTCAATTGGGGTCAAGTCTCAACTCTTAACAATTGTCAAGAGTTGAGACTTGACCCCAATCCATAGTCATGCGCTGCGGACTCTTGCCAGCGGACGTAGCAGCGATTGTCAACACGCTTCAGGCTTGTCCGCAGGTCGACAAGGCGCTGATCTTCGGTTCTCGGGCCAAGGGGAACTACAAACCCGGTTCCGATGTCGATATCGCCATTGTCGGGGCCGATATTGATCAATCCCTGGTCGCGGCACTCTCCTTTTCTCTCAACGAGGAAACCCTTCTACCCTATTTCTTCGATATTGTTCATTATGACACAATCGAAGAGATCGCCCTCAAAGAGCACATTGACCGCGTTGGACAATTGATTTTTCAAAGAAATGTGACCTCATTCACAATTCCTAGGTCACCTGTTAAACGTTGAGACTTGCTCAGAAAAAAGTCCCAGGATGCCGCCATGCCCACCTATTGCCCCGCCGCCGCAAAGGATATCTTTCTCTTCGATGGTGAAGAACTCTGCAAGATAACCGACGAACAAACCCTCGCCCTCGGGCTCGCCTGTCACCGCGAGAACCGGGTCTTGTCCCTGGACAGGGACGATAGCCGGCTGTGGGCGACGGTCGAGGATGACGCGCTGAGCAATTATCCCCTGGAGGGAGAGGGGTCAGGTCTTGATTCTTGATATTGATACCTTTTTCATTCAGCACGAAACCCCTACAAACGCGTCCCGCCTTCGCTG
>CAYSON010000257.1:0-5521 GCA_964432635.1 uncultured Desulfopila sp. | reverse complement strand
CCACCTGGAGATCGGGCAGCAGGGCGCGGGCGCCGTTTATCTCTCCAACCGCCTCGGGCTCGCGGGTGAACTTGTCGAAATATGGAGGTTTCTTGATATAGGTGGAAGCCTCGTCCCAGGGGTAGGTGGCGCTTGCGGCGACCTCCAGTCCCTGCCAGAAGCGATCGCCGTCGAAGATGGTGGTGTATTCGAGGCGAAAGGCCTCCTCGGTGACATAGCGTTCGGCAAGGGCGGACACCTCCTGGTGGCTCGGCCAAAGTTCCTTGAGGTAGACTGGGTTGCCGTTGGGGTCGAGGGCCAGGGGGTCGCGGGTGAGATCGATGTTTATCCTTCCCGCCAGGGCAAAGGCCAGAACCAGCAGGGGCGAGGCGAGAAAGTTCGATTTGATCAGCTGGTGGATGCGAGCCTCAAAGTTGCGGTTTCCGGAGAGAACTGCGGCGACGTTGAGGTCGTTGTCCCTGACCGCCTGCTCCACTGCCGGATGTAAGGGGCCGCTGTTGCCGATGCAGGTGGTACAGCCAAAGGCGGCGATATGAAAGCCAAGCGCCTGAAAATAGGGGAGCAAACCGCTCTCTTCGAGGTACCTGCTGACCACCCGCGAGCCGGGGGCAAAGGAGGTCTTGACCTGTGGCGGCACCCTCAGGCCGCGTTCCACCGCCGCCTTGGCCATGAGGCCGGCGCCGAGCAGCACATAGGGGTTGGAGGTGTTGGTACAGGAGGTGATGGCGGCGATGACCACGCTGCCGTCGCCGAGATGCACCGGGGTGTCGCCCATGACAGTGGCGGTCTTGCTGTTGGTGGAGATCATCCCCGGCATGGCCGAGAGCACCACCCGGTCCTGGGGACGGGCCGGTCCAGCCAGACAGGGTTCGACGCTGCCGAGGTCGAAGTCGATAATCGTGGTATAGTCGCAGGTGGCGGCCGGGTCGTAAAAGAGGTTGTTGGCCTTGGCATAGGTCTCGCTGCGCCGCGCCTGCTGGTCGCGACCGGTGGCCTTGAGGTAGGCTATGGTCTTGGCGTCGATGGGGAAGAAGCCGACGGTCGCCCCGTATTCCGGGGTCATGTTGGCGATGGTGGCCCGATCAGGGATCGACAGGTGTTCCATGCCCGGCCCGAAGTACTCGACGAATTTTTCCACCACCTGCTGTTTTCTGAGCAGCTGGGTGAGGGTCAGCACCAGGTCGGTGGCGGTCACTCCCACCGGCAAGCGCCCACGAAGACGGACGCCGATCACCTCGGGAATCGACATGTAGTAGGGCTGGCCGAGCATCACCGCCTCGGCCTCGATGCCGCCCACGCCCCAGCCGAGAACGCCGATGCCGTTGATCATCGGGGTGTGGGAGTCAAGACCGACGACGCTGTCGGGATAGAGCAGGGTGCGTCCGCCATCGGTATCGGCGATGGTGACTCGGCCGAGGTGCTCGAGGTTGACCTGGTGGCAGATACCGGAGTTGGGCGGCACCACCCTGAAGTTGTCAAAGCTCTTTTGCGCCCATTTAAGCAAGCTGTAGCGCTCGGAGTTGCGCTGGTACTCCTTGGCGACATTGTCGGTGAGGCTGTCGATGGTGCCGGAGGAGTCGATCTGCACCGAATGGTCGGCCACCAGTTCCACCGGCACCCGCGGGTTGACCCGGGCAGGGTCGCCGCCCAGGTCGCGCACTGCGTCGCGCATCGCCGCCAAGTCGACCACCGCCGGCACGCCGGTGAAGTCCTGCATCAGCACCCGGGCAGGATGGAAGGGAATTTCCACCGGTGCCGCGTAGCTCTTCTGCCAGCCGGTGATGGCACGCAGGTCGTTTTCGCCGACGATGCGGCCGTCATAGTGGCGCAGCAGGTTCTCAACCAGCACCCGGATCGAATAGGGCAGGCGGGCGATCTCGCCCAGGCCGGCGGCGCTCAGTCCCGCGATGTCGAAGAAGACGGCATCCTCCGTCGGCAGCTTGGCAATGAAATCCTCTCTGGTCATGAAGTCCTCGTGATAATGTTGGTGGGATAGGGGGCGTGGCTGATGCGCCACTTCGCCGGGATGGTGAGAAATCGGCTTGTGATCATTGGGAAACCGGTTCTCCCCGCGAGGTAAAGGAAACCCCGAGCTGATTCTGGGTGCCGATCATGATCGATTCGATGATCGGCGCACTGATGGGTTCGGAGGAGTGCCACTTGACGATAAAATTGGCCCCGGACCCGCCGGCGGTGTCGTTTTCCGGAACGACAAAGCGTTCTGATCCGAGGGGGCCGAGGAGCAAGGGCTTGTCGAGAAATTTGCGGACCACCGCGCCTTTGGTGTCGTAGTAGTCAACTGCGGTTATTGTCAACGTTCGCTGCGGCGAGATATTGCGGATACTCAGGGTCACGGCAAGCAGCAGGGCCGCCTCACGATTGCCGTGGTAGATATGGGAATAGGCCGGGACGTAGACGGTCTGCCCCTTCGAGGCGCGTCCCGGGGCCTCGCCGGCATGGGAAGTGGCACAGCAGGCCACCAGCCAACAACAGATGGCGATGACCGCGAATGGATGTCTCTTCATATTTGCCCCCTGCAGATCAACAAGAAAGGTTAGCGAGGATTTTGTCGCCATGTTCGTCGAGCATGGTTTCCAGGGTCTGTTGATGGCGACCCTCCTCGGCGATGATGTTCTTCATCTCTACGATGGCTTCGGCGTCCTCAAGCAGGCTAAGGAGGAATTGGTAGAAGACGATGGTGTCTTCCTCGAAACCCCTCGAGCGGAGCAGCACTTCCTCAACGCTGGCAGCAGCGGAGAGTTCGTCGCCGCTGGGCAGAAAGGGATTGCCGGCCATCATCTCTTCGAGCAGGTGCCGCCCCATGCGTGCCGTCTCCTGCTCTTTTGCCGAGAGTTCCCGGGTGGAGGAGAGGGTCGCCAACCAGTGATAATGGCGGCTCTCGTCATCGGCCATCGCTGTCAGCACTTGGGCGATATGTGTATCGGTGCACAGCCGCGCTGCCCTGCGGTAGGCCTCTTCGCCGTTTTTTTCGATGTTCATGGCGATGTTGCGAATATCTTCAAGGGTGAACATGCTGGCCTCCGTAGAAATCTCGAAAACAATGGTGGGAACCGGTTGCCTCCATTGTAGCGATTTTTTTCCGGCGGCAAAGCATTTTCACACGAAGAACCGGGTAAACGTCTCCACGCCCTCGCGCTCGGTGCGGTAGTTGTTGACTGGGGCGGTCCGGTCTTCATAGCCAAGAGCCATGCCGCAGAGCAGTGAGCTTTGCGGACTATAGCCGAGGGCGCTCTTGACCAGGAGCGGGTATTGGCCAAGGGCCGCCTGGGCGCAGGTGGCCAATCCTTCTTCTACCGCCGCCAGCATCAGCGATTGCAGGAACATGCCGAAATCCATATAGGAACCCCTCTGTAACTCTTTATCAATAAAGAAAAAAAGTACCACCGGGGCGTCGAAGGCGCGGTAGTTGGCGATCCATTGCTCAAGTCTGCGCGTCTTATCATGGCGCTCGATGCCCAAGGCTGAGTAGAGCTGCGCCCCGCACACCACCCGCCGTTTCTTGTAGGGATCCCGCCACTCCAGGGGATAATAGTAGTAGTCCATCTCTCCGAGGCCATTGTTGCGGAACTCCTCTTCCATGGCACAGGTCAGCTCGTCTTTTTTCTTGCCACTGACCACCGCCACCTGCCAGGGTTGGGCGTTGCTACCCGAGGGAGCAAAACGGGCGGCGTCGAGGATGGCAAGGATTTTTTCTCTGGGCACCGGCGTGCCGAGAAAGGCGCGGGTCGATTTTCGTTGGCGCAGGGCGTCATAAACATTCATGGAGAGCTCCGCAGGATGGGGGGAGGTGGTTTACTTAGTTGAGGGAATTTTTAGCAAGAATAAGGCGTATTTGCCCGATAGCAAGGACAATTCCCGGCGTCTTTCTGGAAACGGCTGGGGCGACCTGGGAGATAAGGCAAGCAATAGCTTTGCATTTTGTTGCAAATGATTATCTTTGTTTGCAAGAAACACATGACACCCTGAAGCACTTGACATTTGCAAGGTTTTTATATCTGATCAAGATATCTGAAGGTAATTCGGGCGGCATGGATACGCCTCTAGCGAATATGAACCCATTTTTGGTTTTCTTGTTAATCGACGAAGAACCCAAGGAGATATGGCATGGCTGAAGAAACCACAGTTTTGACCCCGGATGGCATCGAATCCCCTGAAGAAGCGACAGGTGACAACAAATCCTTGGTGGTGGCCAAGGATCTCCTCCCGGAACGGTTAATCCTCATTCCCCTGCATGACCGGCCCATGTTTCCCAAGATGATGGGACCGATCATCCTCGAGGACGGCGGCCTCCAGGAGGAGGTGATGAGGCATATGAACCAGAATGCCCCCCTCTATTTCGGTCTGGTGCTGCAGGTACCCACGGAGGACGGCATGGCCCACGCCGCCCGCAGCGGTGACGACTTCTTTAAGATCGGTACGGTGGCCCGAGTAGTGCAGGTCTCGCCGTTTAAGCCGGGAGAGCCCTTGCAGATCCTCGTCCAGGCCCTGGAGCGCTTTGAGATGTTGGCGGTGATGAAGAAGGATACGCTCTTTCTTGCCGAGGTCACATACCGCTATGAACCGATTCAAGAGAGTTCCGAGGAGCTGAAAGCCTATTCGGTGGCGATCATTGATTGCATCAAGGAGCTGGTCAACTTGAACCCTTTGTTCAAAGAGGGTCTGTCGCTGCTGCTTGAGCGCATCAACCTCAGCGATCCCGGCTCGCTGGCCGATTTCGCCGGGGCCATGACCACCTCCTCCGGCAAGGAGATCCAGAAGATCCTCGAGACCTCCGATATCCGCGAGCGGCTCGAGGCGGTGCTGATCCTATTGAAAAACGAGGTGGAGATCTCCAAACTCAAGGCCAAGATCTCCAAGCGGATCGAGGAGCAGCTCTCCAAGCAGCAGCGCGAGTTCTTTCTCAAGGCCCAGCTGCAGGAGATTAAAAAAGAGTTGGGCCTGTCCAAGGACGACACCCAAGCTGAGAACGAAAAATACCAGAATCGCTTGAAAAAATTGGTGCTTTCCGACGAGGCCCGGGAAAAAATCAAGGAAGAGATCGAGAAGCTGCGCCTGCTCGGCTCCTCTTCGCCCGAGTTCAACGTCACCCGCACCTACCTCGACTGGCTCACCGTTCTGCCCTGGGGCGTCTACTCCAAGGACAGCTATGATCGCAAAAAGGCCGCCAAGATCCTTGATCGTGACCACTACGGCCTCGAGGACGTCAAGAATCGTATCCTCGAGCTCATTTCGGTGGGTGTCATCAAGGGCGACCTGAGCGGCACCATTCTTCTTCTGCAGGGGCCGCCAGGCGTCGGCAAGACCTCCATCGGCCGCTCTGTCGCCCAGAGTCTCGGGCGCGAGTTCTTTCGCTTTTCCCTGGGGGGGATGCGCGACGAGGCGGAGATCAAAGGCCATCGCCGCACCTATATCGGCGCCATGCCCGGCAAGTTCATCCAGGCGATCAAGACCTGCAAGAGCGCCAACCCGGTGATCATGCTCGACGAGATCGACAAGATCG
>CAYSON010000256.1:0-5541 GCA_964432635.1 uncultured Desulfopila sp. | reverse complement strand
AAAGGTACATTCCTCAGGAGTGTACCTTTTTTGTTTTCCCGCTCAATTCACGGCTGGAAAGGTTATGGCAGTAAGAGTAAAGGATATTCTTCGCAGCATCGATTGCACGGCGCCATTCGCGCTGGCCGAATCATGGGATAACGTCGGTCTTCTCGTGGGCGATGCGGAGCGCGAGGTTTCTGGTGTTCTTGTCGGGCTCGATCCTACCACGCCGCTGCTTGATGAAGCTATTGCCCGGGGCATCAACACCGTGGTCACTCATCACCCCGTTATCTTCAAGCCACTGCAGGCAATCAATACCGCCACCGCCGAAGGCAGACTGCTGGAAAAAGCCCTGAGCAACAAACTGTCGATCATCGCCGCGCATACCAATTTTGACAGCGCGGTTGGAGGTGTTAGCGCCGTTCTTGCCCGCCATCTCGGTTTGGGCGACTTGGCGCCGCTCCTTCCCGCCTCCGGGACAAGCGCACAAATCGGTCTCGGATGCATTGGTTCCTACCCGACGCCATTGACCGCAGCTGAATTCCTCCGCCGCCTTCTCAGGGTACTGCAGTTGCGGCGGGTGCGAATGGCCGGGATTTTGCCGGAGGCCATATCCGTCGTGGCCATCTGTGGCGGCAGTGGATCGGAGTTTGCGCCACAGGCCCGCACTCTCGGAGCGCAGGTCTATCTCTCCGCGGAAATCAAGCACAGTACGGCGATTTGGGCAGTTGAAAACGGTTTCTGCGTCATCGATGGCAGCCACTATGCCACGGAAAAACCGGCTGTCGCCGAGCTCGTTACCAAGCTGCAGGAAACCGCACGCGATGAACATTGGCAGGTGTCAATCTTTGCAAGCACCATGGAGCACCATCCCTTCCTGGATTTGGAAGAGAACAACCTAGAGTCATGACCACAGAGGAGAAAAATCTTGAACGAACTGTTATCTCAACTCGTCGAACTGCAGGCGGTCGATTTGGAAATCGATCGCATCGACCAGGCCATCAAGGCCGAACAAAACGGTCTGGATGAGCGGATTACCACCCTGGCGAAACGCGAAGTCCTGATTGGTGAATTGCAGGAGAAGATCACTTCGCAACAGAAGGAAATCCGCAGTCTCGAAGGCGAAATGGCCGACAAGATGGATTACGTCCGTGATCGCCAATCGAAGATGATGCAGGTGCAGACCGGTCGCGAGCAGACGGCATTACTCAAGGAAATTGAGGATGCCAAAAAGAGCGCCAAGGAAAACGAGGAGAAGATTGTCGCCATTATGCTGTCGGTGGAGCAGTTGACGGCAAGGATGACTGAAGAGAAAAATCTCCTCAAGGGTGAGAAGGAGTTGGTCGCCGAGGAGACCGAGAAGGTCCGGGTCAGCATCGAGGCGATCAATAAAGGGAAGCGGGAAAAGGATCAGCGACGCGGCGACCAGGCAGTAAAGATCAAGGGCTCGGTTCTCCGCAAATATGTCACCCTGCGGCAGCGCCGAAACGGCCTGGCGGTGGTTAATGTCGTCGCCGGGGTCTGTCAGGGTTGCTTTATGGCCATTCCCGCGCAGCTCTTTAACCAGTTACTGCGGGGCGAAGAGCTTTTCGAGTGTCCGACCTGTCAACGGATGATCTACTACGTTCGCCCGGCGGAAGAGAAAAACTGACCGCGCTTTTTTCCTTTCCTCTTGCGCTGATTGTCTATAGAGTGCCTTTGAGGAGCGGGTGCATGATCGCTCCGGTGTATGCCGGAGAGGAAAGTCCGAACTCTGCAGGGCAGGGTGGTTCGTAACACGAATGCCGGGTGACCGGGGGAAAGTGCCACAGAAAACAAACCGCCTGATCCGTTCAGGTAAGGGTGAAACGGCGAGGTAAGAGCTCACCGCTTTCATGGTGACATGAAAGGCATGGTAAACCCCACCCAGAGCAAGACCAAATAGGGAGATGTTTGAGGGCGGCCCGTCCGATATCTCCGGGTAGGTTGCAAGAGGTGTTGAGCGATCAACATCCTAGTCAAATGATCATGGCCCCTTGAGTGGGGTACAGAATTCGGCTTATAGCCCGCTCCTTTTTTTTCTCCCCCGAGTCTTTCCATGACCATGAGCGTCGCAGTCATCATTCCCGCCGCCGGTTTCGGCACGAGGATGAATGTCGACCAGCCGAAACAGTATCTGCTGTTGGCCGGACTGCCGGTGCTGGTGCGCGCCGTTCGCCCCTTCTACGAAGAGCCGCAAGTCTCGGGCATCGTCGTGGTCGCTCCCGCCGAGCGCCTGGCCGAGACCCGGGCCCTTCTCGCCGAGCACGGCTTGGCCGCAGACCAGGTGGTGGTGGTGGCTGGTGGCAAGCGCCGGCAGGATTCGGTTAAAGCCGGCCTCGAGGCCCTTGATGAGCGGGTTGAGATGGTGCTCGTGCACGATGGAGCCAGACCCCTGGTGTCGGCAGAGTTGATCCGCCGCTGTCTGCAGGCGGCCGTCAGTGATGGCGCGGCCATCGCCGCCGTACCGGTCAAGGATACCTTGAAACGGGGGGACAGCCGCGGCAAAGTCGAGGCCACCGTCGATCGCCGTTTTCTCTGGCAGGCACAAACACCCCAGGTGGTCCGGCGCAAATTGTTGGAGCGGGCCTATAGAGAAAACGGTGACGAGGAAACCACCGACGAATCGTCTCTTCTGGAAAAGGCGGGGATTCCCGTAACCCTGGTGCTCGGTGACGAGGAAAATCTTAAAATCACTCGACCAGAGGATCTCGTTGTGGCCGAAAAGCTCTTGGCAGATCGGGGTGAACCGAGAATTCGTATCGGTCATGGATATGATGCCCATCGGTTCGCGGACAATCGTCCCCTCATCTTGGGAGGGGTACATATCCCCCATCATCAGGGGCTGGCCGGTCATTCCGATGCCGACGTCCTCACCCACGCCCTCTGCGATGCCATCCTTGGGGCCTTGGGTTGCGGCGATATCGGTCGCCATTTCCCCGATAGCGATGCTCGCTATGCCGGCATCTCCTCCATCATTTTGCTCGAACGGGTGATGGACTTGGCCGCCGAACAAGGTTTTTCGGTGCTCAACGCTGATATCACGGTGGTCTGTCAAGCCCCGAAGCTCGCTTCCTTTGTGCCGCACATGCGTGCTATTGTTGCGGCAGCCTGTCGTGTCGATCCGGCACGCATCAATCTCAAGGCGACAACCACCGAAGGTATGGGCTTTACCGGGAGAAAGGAAGGCATCGGATGTCATGCCGTCGTTCTCCTGCAACAACAGAGTGAATAGGAATCGATTATGGACAAGATTATCAACCGGGAACGGCTGGCAGCCACCTTTGCCGAATTGTGCAATATCAGCAGCCCGTCCCGACGCGAAGGGAAGATTTCAGCCTATCTCAAGAACGCTTTTGCCAGCCTGGGTGCCGACTATATATACGAGGACGGCTCGTCTGTGCACACCGGAGCAGAGTCGGGGAATCTCATCATCAGGTTCGACGGGACAGCGCCGGGGAAGGAAGGATTTTTTCTTTCCTGTCACATGGATACGGTAGAGCCGGCAACTGGTGTCGAGGTGGTGCGGAACGGGGATATATTCACCAGCAAGGGCGAGACGATTCTTGGTGGCGATGATAAAACCGGGATTGCCGCGACCCTTGAACTGATCGGCACGCTCAAGCAACAGCGCATTCCCCATCCAACCCTTGAGGTGATTATCACTACCTGCGAGGAGGTGGGTTTGCTCGGTGCGAAACACCTTGAAGCGACCAAACTGCTAACTGGTTATGGCTACGCTCTCGATTCGACCGGCAACAACCATGTGGTTGTGGGAGCTCCCGCTGCCAATAAATTTCAGATCGAGGTCAAGGGGTTGGCGGCACATGCCGGGCTTTGCCCGGAGGCCGGCATCAACGCCCTGACTTTAGTGACCACCGCTTTATCAACTCTCAATCCGGGTCGCTTGGACAGTGAGTCCACCTGCAACTTTGGATTGATCCAAGGAGGGATGGCCACCAATATCGTGCCCGAGCGGGTTCTTCTCAAGGGTGAAGTGCGCAGCCACGACCCAGATAAACTGCAACGATACACCGAGGAGATTTTTGCTGCTTTCAAAAAGGCGGTTGCCGATTGGCAGGGCACCACCGCCCATGGTGAGCATCGACCCTCGGTGACGTTCGATATCGTTGACGACTATCCGCGCCTGGTGCTTGCCGAGGATGCTCCAGTGTTGGCGCGCATCAGGAAGGCGGCCGCCGCCTGTGGCAAGGATCTTCGCTATATCATTGCCGGAGGCGGCAGCGATGCCAACATCTTCAATGGGATGGGATTGCCGACAGCCATCGTTGCCACCGGTATGAATAAGGTGCACACGGTGAACGAACAAGTTGATCTCAACGACTTGGTCAATCTCACCGAACTGCTTTTTGCCCTGGCCACCGAGTAGGAAGAGCGGCTTTACTGCCCTTTACCGCGAGCCCCTCTTCTTTCTTATTGAATTTGGGCGATAGGTACTTTAGATTTTCGTTTTTCGAAAGTATGGGAAGAGGTGCAAAGGACGGCCTTTGCACCTCTTCCCGTTGGCGCCCGCATCGCTATCGACCCTGCACTGGCCGGGGCAGCGGAGAGTGTTTATCTAATGTTTCAATTCAGCTGTTGCCGGAGCACGACAACCGAGGTGAGTTCACCATGCTGGAAAAATCAGGAAAGGCGCGAATGACCGGACGGCCCTCCCATGAGTGTGGGGTGTGCGGTGTCTGTAACCACCAGGATGCGGCCAAATTGACCTATTTTGGTCTCTATGCCTTGCAGCATCGTGGCCAGGAAAGCGCTGGTATCGTTACCTCCAATGGCAGCAAGGTTTCGATGCACAAGAGCATGGGGCTGGTACCGGAAGTCTTTTCCGAGCAGACCATCCGCAGCCTCGAGGGCCATCTGTCGATCGGGCATGTGCGCTATTCCACCACCGGAGCTTCGAATATCACCAACACCCAGCCCTTGATGGTTAATCACAAGGGCACGACGCTGGCGGTTGCCCATAACGGCAATTTCGTCAACTCCATCGCTCTGCGGGATGCGCTGGAGGAGCAAGGCTCGATCTTCCAGACCACCATGGATAGTGAGGTGGTGCTGCATCTCATGGCGCGCTCCGCCCATCTGGGCCTGGAGGAGGCCCTGCGACGCACCTTTACCGCCATCAAGGGGGCCTATTCGCTCCTGCTCATGACTCAGGACACGATGATCGCGGTACGCGATCCCGACGGTTTTCGCCCGCTCTGTCTGGGCAAGCTGAAGAATGGTGACGGCAACGGCTGGATATTCGCCTCGGAGACCTGCGCTCTTGATCTCATCGAGGCGGAGTATATTCGCGATATCGCCCCCGGCGAGATCCTCATCTTCAAGGATGGGGTGATGTCGTCGCTTTTTCCCTGGCCAAAACAAAACAGCCATTTCTGTATCTTCGAGCAGGTCTATTTCGCCCGGCCGGATTCGGAGATCTTCGGTATCAACGTTTACAGGGCCCGAAAACGGATGGGCGAGATCCTTGCGGGAGAGGCGAAAATCGATGCCGATTTCGTCATGCCCTTTCCTGATTCC
>CAYSON010000255.1:0-5558 GCA_964432635.1 uncultured Desulfopila sp. | reverse complement strand
ACGGAGCGAACCGGACTTTGATAAAATCCCCTACAGAGGAAGACACCGTCATGGGAGCCTGCAGCAGCTGCAGAGGGCAAACTTTTCCCGCTTTTTTGGCTTGACGGCCACCAACACTCCAAAGGATGGGCATATGAAGGAACAGGCATTTTCCGGGACCAGTTCCCTTGCCGGCACATTTTTAGTTTCGACGCCGCAGATGCCCGATCCGCGGTTCGAGGAACACGTCATCTATATCTGTGCTCACTCCGCCGAGGGAGCTATGGGGGTTGCCATCAATCAACCAAACCGAGTCTTTTCCATGCATGAGATTCTGCGCGGCGCTGGTATGACAGTTCCTGAGGGCCAATTGCCCCCGGTGTATATTGGCGGCCCGGTGGAACTGGAATCGGCTTTTATCCTCTATCTTTCCGAGTACTCCGCCGAACATCGTCTTGATGTCAGCGACACCGTCGCCTTGACGCGAGAGACCCGGGTGCTTGAGGATATTGCCCGCGGTCGCGGCCCGAAGAAGTTCCTCTTCATCCTCGGATATTCCGGCTGGGGACCAGGACAGCTGGAACATGAACTGATGGCCAACGGCTGGTTGAGCGTGCCGGCCAGCGAGGACATTATCTTCGACTGTCCCGACGAGTTCAAGTGGCGGGCGGCGGCTATGCACTATGGTATCGACATCGCCACATACGAAGACGTTATCGGTAACGCCTGATGCACAACGGAGAGCCGACTCCGTTTTCTCGATCTCATCTTTTCGCTGCAAAAGACCGGCGCGACAGGTATAGTGACCTCTCTCGCGTCGCTTGCCGGCCTCTCTTCCCAAGGCTTTTCTCTTATCGCACTTTACGAGATCATGAATCTGTCTCGCCAAATATTTATTTGTCAGAGGTGCGGGTCCTGCTGTCAAGGGCAAACCACCATTTCCCTGAGCGAGGAGGATTGTCACCGCATGGCCGCAGTTCTAGGTCTGTCCGTAGAGGAGCTCTTTGCCCAATATTTGCGGCGCAGCGGCAACTGTGTGCAAATGAGGACGGTCGATAACCACTGCATCTTCTTTGATCAGGGCTGCCGCATTCACACGGCCAGGCCGAGGCTGTGCGGCCAATGGCCGCTGCACCCGGCAATCCTCAAAGATGAAGGGAATTACAAGGCGATCTCCACCTCATGTCCCGGTCTCAATACTGCGCTTTCCTATGAGCAGTTCTGCCGACTGCTTGAACAAATTTTCAAAAGCGGCGACATCATCTGCTGAAAGACGAGGTGGAGGGATGAAGCATGAGCTGATTTGCCTTGGCAAGATCAAGGAAAAATTCCTCGCCGATGGGATAGCCGAGTATAGTGGGAGACTGCGCCATTATACCGACTTTACCCTCACCATGCTCAAGGATCGGAGCAAACCCGAGGCTTCAGGGGGAGTGATCGCGGCAGAAGGGCGTGCTCTGCTGCAGGCTGTACACCCCGGGGCCCTGGTGGTGGCACTTGACCCCGGGGGCCGGCAAATGACCACCGAGGCCTTCACCTCACTCCTCAACACCTGGGAAATGCAGGGGGTCAAGCAGGTCTGTTACCTCATTGGCGGACCCGAGGGTCATGCTTGCCAAGTGAAAGAGCGCGCCGATGTGCTGTTCTCTCTCTCCCCCATGACCTTCACCCACGATATGGCGCGGTTGCTGTTGGTCGAGCAGCTCTACCGCGCCTACACCATCAAGGCTGGCGAGAAGTATCACAAATAGTCGGCACCTGCTCGTGGTTGCTGAGGTAAACGTCGAATCTGCTGCTTTTCATCACAATGCTGTGTGAAGGAGAGGCGTCACCGAGGTGGGGGGCGGAGTGCGGGCGTTTCACCGCCACCCGTTCGCCGGCGTATTGACGTGCCAGGGCCAGCAACTGCCCGCCATCCTGGTCATCGCCGACCAGCAATCTGATGGTGCGCATGGTCTGGCGATTGAGCGCGGAGTGCTCTTTGGTAGGATACATCGGGTCGAGGTAGACGCTGGCATAGGCCTGGCGACTTTCTGATAGGTGGAAGCGGGCATCAACCGCGAGCAGCCGGATATGTGCTGCAGCCGATGCCGCGGGTGACGAAGATTGGCTGGCCCGATGCAGGGCATCTTCGAGCAGAACAGCGAGAATCGGCGACCGTTCGCACATGGTCACCTGACATCCGAGGCCAGCAAGAACCAGGGCGTCGCCACCAAGACCACCGGTGGCGTCGAGTACCCATGGTCTATACCCCGGTTTGATGCCTACCGCCCGGGCCAGGGGTTGCTTGATGGTACGTTCTTTACAGAGACGATAACCGTTTTTGCCACGAACGAAATCGATGGCAAGCAGGACTGTCGGGCGCTTTTGAGGACTCCGCCGCTCAAGGAGCTGCAATCCATCGGGGGTGACGGCGAGAATCAACCCTGACTCGCACTGCTCAAAGCATGGAGCCGTCGGCAGCCTCAGTTTCTCGGCAAGGGTCAGTGCTTTTTGATGAAAAATGCTTGAATCTATTGTAGATGAAACGGTTATTGAGACCACGTGCTTCGCTCACCTTCGCCCTTTTAAGCGACCACTTGGGGCCGTTGGAGTTCAACCTTACACCGCAAGGACATAAGTTTCGTTTGAGCAGACAAGCTGCTCAACTCAGCTTTACCCGAGCTTTGTGCAAATCACCAGAGACATCGCCATGGCAACGCAGAAACCCGAAGTAATTGCTATTATCCCTGCTCGTTATCAGTCAAATCGTTTTCCCGGCAAACCGCTGGCGAAGATTGCCGGCAAGCCGATGATTCAGCATGTGGTGGAGAGGGCGCAGGCGGTGAGCCTGCTCTCTCGGGTAGTGGTAGCTACCGATGACGAACGGATTGCCCTATGTGTCGAGGACTTTGGCGGGGAGTACGTGATGACCCGCAGCAACCACGTCTCCGGCTCTGATCGCCTCGCCGAAGCAGCGGAATTGTTGCGTATCTCCGAGCATGACGTGGTGGTTAATATCCAGGGAGATCAGCCGCTCTTCCCGCCGGAGGTGGTGTTTCAGGTGGCCCAACCACTGCTCGACGATCCCGCTTTGCCGATGTCTACCCTGATCTACAAGATTCGTCGTCCCGAAGAGATTGATGACCCCAACCACGTGAAAACGGTCTTCGATCGTGATTTCAACGCCCTCTATTTTTCCCGCTCTCCCATTCCCTTTCAGCGTAATCCTGAGGAACAGACCAAGCCCACCTACTACAAGCACCTCGGCTTCTACGCCTATCGCAAGGGCTTTTTGCTTTCCTTCGTGGCTCTGCCTGAGGGGGAGTGGGAGCGTTTTGAGAAACTCGAACAACTTCGCGCCTTGGAGTACGGCTACAAGATAAAGTTGGTGGTTACCGAGCACGATTCCATCGAGGTCGACACGCCGGAGGAACTGGCTCGTGTCGAACGATTTCTCGCCGGCGGCCGATAATCGGTTGACTGTCTACGCAAAAGCACCGAGAATATGAACTGGGCAGCCGAGATCCCTCCTCTTACTGAGGTCACCAGTGATAGGTAATAAAATACAGGAGATCCAAGAGGTGCGATTATCTCCTCTCGATTTCCTCCCGCAGCTTGATCTGCGCGAAAAAATCGTTGACTTGGTCTTGCGCGGCGTCCCGGAGAACGTCAATGGATTGGCCAAGCAGCATCTGCTTGAACTGCGCCAGGTACTGTTGACCGGCGCAGTCGAGGATGTTAGGGTGGTGGTGTTTGGCGGCGGCACAGGCCTCTCCAATATTGTTGGTGGCGACTCCCGCATCGAGCGATGGAAAAAGCATCCCTTCATAGGTCTCAAAGAGGTCTTCCCCCAGACGCGGTCGGTGGTATGCGTCACTGACAATGGCGGCTCCACTGGCGAACTCTTAAAAGACCTGCCGTTGATGGCCATCGGCGATATACGACACGTCTTGTTGTCGTCGATAGTCAGTGGCCATCTGCAAAAACGTTATACCGTCGACCTTTTCGAGGCAAAAAAGATTGCCGGAGTGCTCGCCACCATCTTCAACCTGCGCTTTACTCCACCCTTTGACCGGGGTGAGCGGCAATTTTGTTCAGTTCTCGAGCGGTTGGACGAGCTCCCTCGGGGCTTGCAGCAGCATTTGCACTTCCTGCTAGAATTTCTCATCACCGACCCACGTCTGACTGCAACCCTGCGGCGCCCCCATTGTCTTGGCAATCTGCTGGTTGTGGCGGCCATCTATCGCGAGATCGACAAAGAGATTTCCAATGAGCGCCTCATGGCAGAACAGGAAATCCTGCATTCCGCTATCTTTCGCGGCATCAACAGCCTTGGGCGGATGATCGGCACCTGCGATCGCGCGGTACTGCCCTGCACATCGACACCGGCGCAGCTGCGGGTACTTTATACCAACGGCGTCGAGATCCTCGGAGAGCACAAGCTGAGTCAATCCCGGCGTGGTTTTCCGGTGGAGAGGGTCTGTGTTGATTATTGCGATACGGTAAGAATTTACGATGAAATGTTGGAAGAAATTGACAATGCCGACATTGTCATTCTTGCTCCAGGCAGTCTCTACTCCTCGATCATCCCGGTGTTCAAGGTCCCGGGGTTGGTTGAGGCGGTGCGCCGCAATCGCAATGCCCTGAAAATTCTCGTTGCCAATCTTTGGGTGCAGGCCGGCGAAACTGATCTCAGCCTTGCCGACCCCGAGCGCAAATTTCACGTTTCCGACATGATCAGGGCCTACGAAAAAAACATTCCCGGCGGCACTCGCGATCTGTTCAGCGAAGTCCTGTGCATCTCTCTCGGCGACATCCCGGCCTCTGTCCTGCAACGCTATGCGGTCGAGGGCAAGGCTCCGATCTTTGTCGATCGCCAGGCGGTCTTCAGCGAGCACTACCTGCCGATAGAATGCGGCGTGTATTCGCGCGAGGCCCTGCAAGAGCGAGGCGTTATCCAGCATGATCCGGACGTCCTCGCCCTGGCGATTAAGGGGCTGTACAACAGCCGCGTCTGTAATGCGGTCGAGGCGGAGGCCGAGCGGAGACAGCAGGAAGAGATTCCCACGAGGGTCTTGCTTGAGGGAGGGGCGGTGTTGCCCTGTCATCGTTATGCCGCCATGACGCGACGGCTCGAGCAGATCGAGGTGCGCTTCCACGGCGAAGGACCGGCGCCTGATGGTGCGGCGCTGAGGGCGGCGATCGGCGAGATCCTCTGGGATCATCCGGTCATCCCCTTGAGCCATCTCGGCTACTTCGAGAGGATTTCCTGCGTCGATTCCTTTTTGTGGAATCGCGATCAGCAGTGGGACAATGTCTTCTCATTTTTTGATCCAGAGGACTGGAGCATCAAAATTCGCGCCGACCAGCTGGCGGTTCGGCAGAAACTGGAAATCGCTCTGATGATTTCCCTCGGCGAATCCTTGCTCGGTGACTACGCCATGGGCAAGGAGATGGTTGATGCCGTCATCGATGGTGCCCATCTTGGGCGAGTTTATCATCTCTATCTGCGGCCGGAAAGCGAGCGTCGTTGCTTTCTTTCTCCCTCGCAGTTGCGGGTCTTCCTTTCCCTGGCGCGGATGTGTAAGACCGACGAT
>CAYSON010000254.1:0-5560 GCA_964432635.1 uncultured Desulfopila sp. | reverse complement strand
CTCGACCCTGGCCCTGACCAACGCCACCCTGCCTTACGCGGTGCAAATCGCCAACAAGGGCTGGAAGAAGGCCTGTCAGGAAAATCCCGAGATCGCCGCCGGTGTCAACATCCTCGACGGCAAGGTCACCTATGAGGCGGTGGCCGAGGCCTTCGGCCTGCCCTATACCTCGCTCAGCGACTTGATCTAAGTACAGTCTGGCGTAGAAAAAAAAGGCCGCCCCCTTGCGGGTCGGCCTTTTTTGTTCCAGGCGAGGCCAGGGCTATTTGCCCCAAAGAAGATAGGACTTGATGAAGGGATCGAGGTTGCCGTCGAGTACCGCGTCAACGTTGCCGGTCTCATGCTCGGTACGGTGGTCCTTGATCAGCCGGTAGGGTTGGAGGACGTAGGAGCGGATCTGGCTGCCCCAGGAGATACCCTTCTTGTCGCCGGCCAAGCCTTCCTGGCGTTGGGCGTTCTTTTGCCGTTCCAGTTCGTAGAGTTGGGCAGAGAGCATCTTCATCGCCGTATCTTTGTTGGAGTGCTGCGACCGCTCGTTCTGGCACTGCACCACGATACCAGTGGGCAGGTGGGTGATGCGGATGGCGGAATCGGTCTTGTTGACATGCTGACCGCCGGCGCCGCTGGAGCGATAGGTGTCTATGCGCAGTTCCTTGTCGTCGATCTCTACCTTGATCGACTCGTCCAACTCCGGCAGCACCATCACCGAGGCAAACGAGGTGTGGCGCCGACCGCTGGCGTCAAACGGGGAAATACGCACCAGTCGATGTATGCCCAGTTCCGAGCGCAAGTAGCCGTAGGCAAAGCGACCCTTGATCATCAGGGTGACGCTTTTGGTGCCGGCCTCGTCCCCGGCCAGGTAGTCAAGGATATCGCTCTTGAAGCTATGGAGTTCCGTCCAGCGCAGATACATGCGCATAAGGATGGCCACCCAGTCCTGGGCCTCGGTGCCACCGGCTCCGGCATGGATGGCAATGATGGCGTTGCTGCTGTCATGTTCGCCGTTGAACATGCACTCCAGCTCCGCCTGGGCCAGAACACTCTCCATGGTATCAATGGAATGGGCAACCTCCAGCTCAAGATCGGGATCCCGTTCCTCCATGACCATGTCGAGGAAAAGTTCGGTATCCTCCACCTGCTTCCAGCGACCTTCCCAGCCTGAGATGATCTCTTGCAGTTGGCCGTGCTCTTTCTGCACCACCTGGGCCGATTCCGCCTCGTTCCAAAAACCTGGAGCCAGGGTCTGCCGTTCCAGGGCTTCCAATTTTTCTTTCTTTCTTTCTACGTCAAAGATGCTCCTTGAGGACCAGGAGCCGAGTCTTGATGTCGCCGAGTCGTTGTTTTGATACCGCCGCACCGCTTTCGATAACCATGATGTTCTTCCTTGAAGCGTGTAAAGGTTTACAGGGAAGGACGGCAGACGCCGCCCTGTGGTGCCATGAGTATACTCACTTTTTGTACCGCAAGGGCATAAGTTTCGTTTGAGCAGACAAGCTGCTCAACTCAGCTTTACGCCATCGTCGATTGACGAGCGCCATTATCGTCGGTAAAAGGCCAAGAACAAGGCAGGTCGGAGCGAAGAGGTGGCCGAATCGCGCCCATGGGGTGAGCTCCTCGAGCAGAGCCACATCTTTTCCCTCCGCCCAGGAGACGAAGATGTCGGAGCGGCTGGTGATCGCTCCGCTCGGCTCGATGAAAGCGGAAATACCGGTGTTGGCGGAGCGCACCAGGCTGCGCCTGGCCTCCACCGCCCGCAAGACCGCCATGGCCAGGCTCTGCTCGGGGGCGCTGGAACGGCCGTACCAGGCGTCATTGGTAAGGTTGACCAGGACATTGGCTCCTGCGGCCACCCACTGGCGGGTCAGGTCGGCGAACACCGACTCGAAACAGATGAGGATGCCCAGCCGGGCGCCGCGGTGTTCCAGGGGGCGGTCGATAATTCCGGCGCTGAAGTCGCCGACGGCTTCAACCAGCGGCGAGAGAAAGGGCAGATATTCTTGCAATGGGACATATTCGCCGAACGGCACCAAATGGGATTTGTGGTAGTTGCCGGCCACCCGTCCCTCCGGTTTAAGCAGCAGGGCGCTGTTGTACAATTGTGTTTTACGGGTGGGGACCTCGGTCGCCTGTAGCCAGGGGACGCCGCTGAGCAAGGCGAAGTCGTTTTCCCGCAGCAGGGTGCGCAGTGCGTTCATCTGGGTCGCGTCCAGCGGATAAAAGGGGAGGGCTGTCTCCGGCCAGACGATAAGTGATGGTTTCTGTCCGGCGGTAAGCGATCGGCTTAGCTCGAGATAGGCGGCGACCGTTTTTTGCAGCTGTTGCGGCGACCATTTGACGCTCTGGTCGATATTGCCCTGAACCACACCGACCGGAAGACGTGGTGCCGTCTTGGTCAGCTGGTTCACCTCGTCCAGCCTCTGGTGGCTGTAGAGGCCAGCCACAAGCAGCACCAGGCAGAAGGACAGGGTCGGCAGTGCCATAGCGCGGCAGCGGCGGCGGTTGTCCCAGAGCAGAACGGCGAGAACGTTGCTCATGACGATCAGGTAGGTCAGGCCGTAATGGCCGACGAGGTCGGCGATCTGGATGGTGAAAGGGATGCTGTAGAGGGCGTAGCCAAGATCCATCCAGGGAAAGCCACTAAAGAGGAGGCTGCGTAACCAGTCAAGGCCGACCCACAGTGCTGGCAGCAGCCAGAGGGTGAGGGCGGGTGGCACGGTGGTCAGGCTGCTTCGGGCGATGACCGCGAAGACCGCGACATAGAGGGCCATGTAGCAGGCGAGGAAAAACAGCGCCGGAAACGATAGGAACCAGGGCAGGCCGCCGTAGGTGGTGAGGACAATGGTTATCCAGTAGAGTTGCAAGAGAAAATGCACCAAGCCGGCAGTCAACCCAGCCAGGACTGCCTGACGACCCGACCCCCGGGACACGGCAAGGAGCAGCGGCACCAGAGCAATGGGCAACAGTACCATGGCACCAACGCCGGGAAAGGCGAGCCACAGCAAAACGCCGCTTGCAGCGGCGTGGAGCAGAGGGTGACGAAGGATGGTCACGGAGTCTCTTGGGTCTCGAGGATTCTGGTGATGAGCAGGGTTTTGAGTTGGCGGGCGTCGGCGTTTTTGACTTCGAAACGAAAGCCGTTGATGTCGACGATGTCGCCGATGTTTGCCAATCGGCCGAGGACATGAATGACCAGGCCCCCCACTGATTCGTAAGGCCCTTCAGGCAACTCGACCTGAAAGTGCTCCTCGAGAACCTCGATGTCGACCCGGGCCGGCACAACTACCGTATTCTCGTCGACGATCTCCACCTGCTCCTCATCGTCGTCGTATTCGTCGTCGATCTCGCCGACGATCTCCTCGAGAATATCCTCGAGGGTAATCAAGCCGCGCACCGTGCCGAACTCGTCGACTACCATGGCCATGTGCAACTTGCGCTTCTGGAACTCACGGAGGAGATCGACGATTGGTTTGGCTTCGGAGATGAAGTACACCGGGCGCAGGTAATTTTCCAGGTTGACCGGCCCCGGTCCGCCATTGGGTCGGGCACAGAGCTTGAGCAGATCCTTGGAGTGGATGGCACCGATGACGTGGTCGGGGTTGTCGCGATACACCGGGATGCGGGTGAAACCGCTTTCGATGACCATGTCGATCAATTCGGTCATCGGCGCCGCCTCGTTAAAGGAGATGATTTCCGCCGCCGGGGTCATGATCTCTGAGGCGTAGGTCTCCCTGAACTCAAGGATCGAGTTGATCATCTTTTCCTCGAGCGAGGAAATCAGACCGTGCTCTTCTCCTTCCTCGAGCAAATCCTGGATCTCCTGGTCGAGATCTTCCTTGGTTCCCGGTTTGGTAAAAGTCAGCAGAGATTTGATACGTTTCAGAACACCGCCGGATTGGTCGGCCTCCTGCTGGTCGCGCGTGTTGTCTTCGCTCATCGTGTGGATTGGTTTGGTGCCCTATACCCTTTGGCACTCTTTAGACCGCTGCGGATTCCTGTTCCCTTGGGGGCCGCTCGCCCCGATTGCGGGGCGGCAAGGGCATTCGCCGGTCATGAAGGCGAGGCCGAATGCCAATAAATATACTACCACACTTCTTACCATTATGACGATAAATTGCAACGATCTCCTCGTGGCTATGGAGGCGTCCCTCTCCAACGAGGGTGCTGCGGGGCGCCCCCAAAAGGCGCTATCTCACTGATGGTGCGATAGAAATTCCTTTGACAGAGCCACCTCTTCGATAATTTTTCTTTTCTAATGCCCTCCCGGTGACTATAGTAGCGCCGATTCTCCTGCGGCCCCTCGGGAAGGGGCAGGGGGTGGGGCCAACACCTAGGCCTATTGTACATCTTGTGCCGTTTGTGGTAGTAAGGGGTTGAACAGCGGCTATCATTTTTTCCATCACATCAGCGAGGAAGAGTTTGCAAGGAAAGGTTCTCATCGCCAATCGTGGCGAAATCGCCATACGAATAATGAACGCTTGCCGGGACCTCGGACTTGACTACGTTGTGGTCTACACCGAGGCCGACAAGGATTCGGAGCATGTCCGGCGCAACGTCACCGGCGGACCCGAGCAGAACGCCTGGCGCGTTACCAGCTATACCGAGCCCAACGACATCTTCGCCGTTGCCGATCACACCGGCTGCACTGCCATCCATCCCGGCTACGGCTTTTTTTCCGAGGATTTTCGCTTTGCCCGTCGCGCCACCAAGCGCGAGAGGCCGCTCGTTTTCATTGGCCCGAGTTGGGAGGTGATCCGCGACCTCGGCGACAAGATCAACACCAAGCGCGTCGCCAATCAGCTCGGCATCCCCACCATTCCTGGCACCGATGCGCCGATCTACAACGAGATGGAGGCGGAGGAAATCGCCGCCGACCTGCTCGAGGCCCAGCGGCAGAAAGGGATCGACCAGCCTTCGGTGCTGGTCAAGGCGGCGGCCGGCGGTGGCGGCATGGGCATCGAGGAGGTTACTGAGATCGAGCGGTTCCGCCGCGTCTACCGCCAGTTGCAGAACTACGCCAAGCGCCAGTTTGGCGATGGCGGGGTGCTCATCGAACAGTGTTTGCGCGATTACAACCATCTTGAGGTGCAGCTGGTCTGCTCCAAATACGGTGAACGCGTCCATTTCAGCTCGCGCAACTGTACCATTCAGTCCACCGGGCGGCAAAAGCGGGTCGAGGCGGCGCCGGGTTTTGATCGTTCCGCCTTCGAATACGATTTTGATGAGAAGAAAGTCCTTGAGCAGATTGTCCAGTATTCGCTCAAGCTGGCGGCCCATGTCAAGTACGACAACGTCGGGACCTGGGAGTGGATCGTCAGCCGTTCCGGCCAACCCTATCTGCTCGAGGTCAACACCCGCATCCAGGTAGAAAACGATATCTCGGCGCGGATCAGCTACCTCAGCGGCGCCCAGCCCAATCTCATCCGTGAGCAGATCCGTCTCGGCCTGGGCGAGCGTCTCGGCTACAAGCAGAGCGCCATCAAGTTCAGAGGCACCGCCATCGAACTGCGAATAGTCGCCGAGGATACTCGGCGCGGTTTTGCCCCATGGATCGGCACCATTA
>CAYSON010000253.1:0-5571 GCA_964432635.1 uncultured Desulfopila sp. | reverse complement strand
CTGTGCTCTATCCCCTGAGCTACGAGGGCGTGGGGTGGTGGCGAATGTGGCGGAATAATACCTGAGTTTGTCCAAAGCGCAACGGTTTTTCCCAGGACCTGACGACAGGGGCTCCGGCAGGAAAACCAGGGTTACGAAGCATCACGGTTGATCAGCGATTCACCATCGGCCAACTCATCACTGGTAAAGGCATCCTCCCCCACGCCGCTATCGACCACACAGTTGCGTCCGATCTTGAGACTGGGGGGAATCTTGGCCCCCTTGCCCAACAGGGTGATGCCGGTATAGAGATGGCTCGGTTTACGCAGGTTGGCACAGCCATGGTTGTCGCCACAGCCGACCACCGCCTTCTTTGCCACCAGAACCCGCTTATCGAGGATGGCCAGATCGACGATGGCGCCACGACCGATGACGCAGTCCTCGAAGAGGATCGAGTCCTTGACCACCGCCCCCTCCTCTACGATCACCCCCGGCGAGAGCACGGAATTGATAACCGTTCCATTAATAACGCTGCCTGCGGAAATCATGCAGTTGTGCAGCTTGCAGTTGTCGCCGAAACGGGCCGGCGGTCGATCGGCGAGGCGGCCCTCGGTGTCGATATTGGTGCGAATCTGCCATTTCTGCGGCGAGATGCCGCTATCCTGCCGCAGCACGTCCATGTTGGCCTCCCAGTAGGCCTGAATGGTGCCGACATCGCGCCAATACCCGTAAAAGGGGAAGGCGAAAACGTTGTCTTCGGCAATGGCCCGGGGCAAGATATGCATGCCGAAATCGTTCTCCTCTTTGTCGCGGGCCAGAGACTGGATGAGATAGCGGTAATCGAAGACATAGATGCCCATGGAAGCAAGATTGGTCCTGGCCACCTGGGGCTTTTCCTCCCACTCGATGATGCGGTCTTTGCGGTCGACGATGCCCGCCCCGAACTGATGGATCTGACTCCTCGGCACGGTCATCATGGCCACGGTGACGTCGGCCTTTTTGGAACGGTGGTATTCGATCATGGCATCGAAATCCATGTGATAGATATGGTCGCCGGAAAGAATCAACACCTCCTCCGCAGCGTTATGTTCGATGAAGTCGAGGTTGCGACGCACCGCGTCGGCGGTGCCTTGGTACCAGTCGGCCTCCCTCTCGCCGGTGCGTGGCGGCAGGACTTTGATGCCCCGGCTGCGGCCGGTGAGATCCCAGGCTTCTCCGGTGCCGAGATGGCTCATCAGCGACAGCGGCTTGTACTGGGTCAGCACCCCGACCTTGCCCAAGCCGCTGTTCATGACATTACTCAGGCTGAAATCGATGATGCGGTAAATACCGGCGAACGGCACTGCCGGCTTGGCCCGCATCTGCACGAGGATATTCAGACGACTGCCGACACCACCGGCCAAGAGGAGCACCAGCGCTTCTTTTGCACGTTTCATCGCAGCACCTCTCCTCTCCTTATCTGCCCCGGCCAGGGGCAGGTGACGTTGGGGTAGATGGTCGCCCCCTCGCCGATCACGGTGTTGTCGGGAATCTTGTTGTTCCAGCCGACCACCGTCACCTCGCTACCATGGTCGCAGACCTCCGGACCGATCACCACATTGCGGCCATAGACGGTGTTGACATCGGCCACGACCTTGTTGAGCCGACAATTCTCGCCGATGGTGTTACTGAAGAAGATGACGCTATTATCGACCACCGCTCCCTTGGCCACGCTCACTCCGGGAAAGAGAATGGAATTACGAACCGTTCCCTGTATGCGGCAGCCGTTATAGATCAGGCTGTTGCTGACCACGGCCCCGTCACCCATTTGCGCCGGCTGGAAGTCACGGATATTGCGATGGTCGAGATTGGTGCGGAAGATCCATTTTTCCATATCGATCTTCGGTTCCGACCCGAGCAGATCCATGTTCGACTGCCAATACTCGTTGATGGTGCGGGTATAGCCCCAATATCCGGAGAACTTGTAGCCGTAAACGCGTTTCTTTTGCCGGAGCAGTACCGGGATGATATCGCGGCCGAAATGATAGGACGCCTTCTTCTGGTTCTCCTCCAAGGCCTGGTAGAGCACCTCCGGTTTGAAACAGAGAATGGTCATCGAAGCCCAATCAGATTGCGGATGTTCCGGTTTTTCCCAATAATTCAGCACCCGGCCACCTTGTGCCCCGTCCTCGTCGTTCAACTCGGCGATGCCGAAACGATCGGATCCGGCCATGGGCACCCTGGTGAAAGCTACGGTGAGATCGGCATCCTTGGCGGTGTGGTAGTCGATCATTTCCTGATAGTCCATCTTGTAAATATGATCTCCGGAGAGAATAAGGATCTCCTCCGGCTGGTGGTAATGGACGTAATCAAGATTTTTAAAGACGGCATCGGCAGGCCCGCGATACCAGTCGGCAGCCTCGGTACCTTGGAACGGCGGCAGCACGGAAATGCGCCGATAGCGGCCGATCATATCCCAAGCAGCACCGGTTCCGATGTGGTTGATCAGCGAATAGCTGCGATACTGGCTGAGAATCGCTACCTGCTCGATTCCCGAGTTCATCAAATTGCTGAGAGAGAAGTCGATGACGCGGCCAAGCCCCCCAAAGGGAACCGCCGATTTCGGGCGGTAATAGGTGAGGACGTTGAGTTCGTCAACCCTGCCCCCCGCCAAGATCATTGCCAAGGTAGTGGGTTTCAGCATGGGCACCTCCGTGGACGCGGCCGTCGCGGCAAGGCGGAGTTCCCAGCCATTCCCCACCACCGTACGACACCGGATAATTCATCGTATGGTAAAGGATATCAGGCCAATGCGCAACCTTTCACGGTTGACCAAACAAGAAAAGGCCGCCGGGGGCAGCCAGGAGGTGGTAAGGATGTGGAAAAAGCGGTAATCAGATATGCTGCATGATGATACGCTTGAGGGTATCTGAGGTGAGTTCCTTCTCTCCCAACTGCAGATTTTTCAAGGGCACTTCCGCCCGAGCGGCGCCCTTATGACCTCCGGCCGAACCAAGAGAAGAAAAAATGCGCTCAGCCAGTTTGCCGGCGTTCTTGCGGTAGCCGTCGCAGCGGAAAATCACCACCAGTTTTTCGCCGTGCACCCCGGAAACAAATACCCAGTCGATCTCTCCGACATGATTGAGAAAGTCGGCGACTATAACCAGGACATCCGGGCTACGCACCCGCCCGAGATGGGAGAAATAGCGCCCTTTCGAATATTTCAGTCCGGCCAGGGCGGTAGAGAAGTATTTAAGTTCGGAGCGGCGCAGATCGGTCAGTTCGAATTTACGGACCAGATCGCGGTTGGCGAGGTTGAAGAGATAGCGAAAGGAGATGCCGTCGGCCAGCACCGACTTGCTCTCGAAATCGTGGGTATCGACCTTGATGCCGTAAAAGAGCGCGGTGGCCAAAGCCACCGAGGGCTTCAGCCCGGCGGCGCGCAGGTACTCGACCATCATTGAGGAGGTCGCCCCATAATCCGGCCGAATATCAACGAATTCGACACCGCTCAGTTGTCCGACTGGATGGTGGTCAATGACCGCGTGAATCTTGATCTTTTCGAAACTGGGGAGGTGGTCCGGCTGTGAGTCGACCATCACCCGCTTGCTATAGTTGTCGAGTTTGACATCCTTGAGGCGTTCCAGCGAGATCTTCAACCGCTCCACCATCGCCATGTTGTTGAGGCGGCGGATTTCATTGGGGTGAGCGATGGTAACCGTCTTGACCTTGTAACGCAGCAAACGGCGCACTGCCATCGCCGCCGCCAGGGCATCCGGGTCGGCATTGATGATTACCAGAACATCGTCATCCTTGGAGAAGAGATTCCAGAAGGCGTGCAAACGATCATTTGCGGTGTTCTTGAAGCAAAGATTCCCACACAGCGGGTCCTTCTTCTTTTTCTTGAGCGCCATAGCGTACCAGTGAGTCGAGTGAAGATCGTGGAGCGGTGGCGTTGACGTGCTGGTGGCAACCAGCCTCGCCCCCTCCACCGACTCCGCCGTAATAACTCCCGGTGTATCAGTAAACCCGAGCAGACCTTGCCCTCCGGCCACGACAAAATCGAGCCCGGCACCCCGGTTCCGACGCAACGGAAGGGACCACCCTCCAAGACCAGCGACCTCCTGTCCGCTCACTCCCGCAAGCAGGCCATCGAGGCCTGAAACGATTGCAACACCTTCAGGCGTTGCTGCGATGGAGGCGCCGTGGCACCTGCCGCAGCGACAACAGGGATCGACTATACCACAGGGCCTTGAACCATTGCAAGGGTTGGAAAAATAAGGCGCTCAGCCGCTCTCCGCCAGCCCATGGTTGACGGCAAACGGCGATAATGGTACCTACCATGTGGACCGCCACCGCATCGACTGCACCAACCGTCGGTGGCACCACTCGACCCCGGTGCAATCGATTCCGCCATGCGCTCCCCCGGCGTTTCATGCTCTTGCCTGCAGAGGTAGCCTCGTGACCCTACTCAACCGATATTTGCTCAGCCAATTCATCAAATTTTTCCTGACCGTCAACAGCGGTTTCGTCGCCATCTATCTGCTCGTCGATTTCTTCGAGAAGTACGACGATTTTATCAATGCCGGCAAACCGACATCCATGGCCATCGAGTACTTCCTGCTCACCATTCCCTTTGTAATCGACCAACTCAGCCCAGTGCTGATCCTCCTCGCCGGAGTCATCACCCTGGGCATCCTCAATCACTCCAACGAATTAACCGCCCTTAAGGCCGGCGGGGTGCCGCTGCGCTTGATCATCCGCCCGATCCTCGCCGGTGCCCTAATTCTCACCCTGCTCTTTTTCGCCGCCGCCCAGTGGCTGTTGCCGGTCACCATTGGCAAGACCAACGGCATCTGGTTCGAGCAGCTGAAAGGCAAGGTACCCCTGGGTATCCTCCGCAACAATCGCTATTACTACAAGGGTGCCGACGGCTTCTATTCCTTCGCCTGGCCCAACCCCAAAGTCCATGAGTTCAAGAATTTCTCCTACTCCTTATGGAACGAATCCTACAATATGGGCTCCCTGATTACCGCCAACTTCGCCGCCTACGACGCGACCAACGACAAATGGTTGCTCAAGGACGGCCAGATCCAACAACGCCGAGACGAAGGTCACTACGACATCAACAATTTCGCCAACCAAGAGTTTCAATTCCCCGAGAAACCAGACGACTTCCTGGTTCCAGCCAACAAGGCGGCGGAGCAATCCTTGACCGGCCTCTATCTTGAAATCGAACGTTCCGACGTCGAACACGAGATACAGTCAGCCTGGACCGCCTTTCTCGGCAGAATGTCCTACATCCTCCTCGGCATCCCCTTGCTGCTGCTGGGGCTGCCGATCCTCCTCTATTCTTACCGCAAATGGGGGCGCGACCTCTCGGTGGCCATCCCCGCCAGCTGCGGCCTGGCCTTTGTCGCCTGGGGCATCTGGGGGGCACTGCAATCCCTGGCCGGAGCAGGTTATGTCAACCCCTTCTTCGCTGCCGGGGCCATACACGTGGTCTTTTCCCTGGCCGGCCTCATTCTTCTTGCGCGCAACGATCGATGAAACGGCGAGGGCCGCCCACCGTGACTGTGGGCGGCACTTTTAAAGCCTGAGATCTGTGTGCTG
>CAYSON010000252.1:0-5579 GCA_964432635.1 uncultured Desulfopila sp. | reverse complement strand
TGTAATTCTTAGCCTCGCCGTATGGCAGCAATTTCAGGGCATCCTTCGATGGCGGCTCGTCCTTGATGACCACCGCCGCATAATTGTGGGAGCGACTAAGTAGGTTGACGACAGTGCTTTCATCGATATACTCCAGTTGACGGAGGATGGTGCTCAGCCGCCCGCCGCTTTTTTGCAGGATTTTCTTGGCGTTTTCCAACTGGCTCGGGGTAATATACCCAGCCTTGCTGAGTAATTCCCCTATCTTCATTTTGCCTGCCCCGGACTGATCCTTGACAGTCTTCTTCATCGATGTCTTGCGATTCGCGTCGTCACTTCTTAGAGCCATAACCCTTAACCAAGCTGATGAATTCCCTTCCGAACTGTAGGCCTACCAGGAGTAACCACACAAACAGCCTTTGCTTGGCCTTTTCGCGCTGCTCACTCTTTCTCGCATAGCCCGTAGCGCCTTTCCATTTCCTCACGCAGGGGAACCATAATTTCCCGCATCGACGGTTCGGCCGCCGGAGAGGTGCGCAAAACGAAAATGTGGTTCCATTCCATTAGGTTGCAAAAAACAATAATCTCTGTCTTGCAGGAATTGGGCAGCACCGTCCTCGCCGCCTGAGGCGTACTGGTCTCAAGCAGACGAAAATAGGCGGTTTCAGCCTGGGCTACGGACTCCTGCCAGAGGCGATACTCGTTGCTGTCCTCGCCAAAGAAAACCGGTTTGATAAAGGTCACCTCGCTGCCGAACTTGTCCTCACTATAGCGACAATACCGCTGACTTTCCTGAAGAAACGAACAAGGACGATGCCGCACCAGTTCATGGGTTACAGCCCGGTTGACCACGAAGCGTACTGCCACGAAGCGGTGGCGCAAACGCAAATCTCGTGGCAGGAGGTCGACCTCGGCGACAGACAAGCGGTGCAAGCTGTCTATTCCTGCGACGGGGGATTCATCTGCGCTCTTGCCTGGCCGGGAAAAGAGGTAGGGGTACGAGACTGCCAGATCTCGTCGCAGCACAACCAATGCACCAATCCCAGGAAATGCCCCAGAGATTTCCCGATAGGCGCGCATCGAGCCGGTAATCAGCATCCCGCCTTCAATCACATCAACCGTTAGAAACCTGGGCTGGCACGCCAACAACTCTGTAACCACCGCGGAGGAGCAAAACAATCGATAGGTGGTCACCGCCATCTCCAGCACCGAGTTGTGGCCGTGCGCCGCGATCTTAGTGACAAAGGGGATGGCCGAATCGTCACCGATCTTATCCTCGCTCTTGTAGCAGACCCGACCGCATACCTCGAGACGAACAGCGGCAGAGGTGCTGTCCAAATCGTCCATGATACAGTAGGAGGGCTCGATGATACGCATCGTCTCAACCTTTCCAGAATGGAGAAAGCTTTCTCAGGTTTTCGATGATGGTCGGCATGCTGCCGATCACCATATCGATTTCTTCCTCGGTGTTGTAGACACTCAGAGAAAAGCGGATCGAGCCATGTGCTGCGGTAAAGGGCACGCCCATGGCACGCAGCACATGGGAGGGTTCGAGCGAGCCAGAGGTGCAGGCCGACCCGGATGAAGCACAAATGCCGTGTTGGTTCATGTGCAGAAGGATGGCTTCGCCTTCGACGTACTCGAAGCTGATGTTGGCGGTATTGGGCAATCGGTTGGTCTTGTGGCCGTTGAGCATTGATTTGGGAATGGAGGCAAGCAGCCTTTCTTCCAAACGGTCCCGCAACTCCTTGACACGGCTGTTTTCCTCCGCCATTTTCTCCTCAGCCAGCTCGCAGGCGCGGCCAAGACCGACGATGGAGGCGACGTTCTCGGTGCCGCCCCGCCGACCATGTTCCTGGTGGCCGCCGGCCATAAAAGGCACAAAGAGCGTACCCCGTTTGATATAGAGGACCCCTACACCCTTAGGGGCATGGAGCTTATGGCCGGAGATGGAGAGGAAATCGATGTCCATATTTGCCAGGTCAATGGCAATTTTGCCGACTGTCTGCACGGCATCGGTGTGAAAAAGGATACCACGCTGCTTAGCCATCCTCGCCATTTCGGCGATGGGAAAAATCACCCCGGTCTCGTTGTTGGCCCACATGGCGCTGACAACGGCGGTATCCTCGGTCAAAGCCGCCTCGTATTCGTCCATATCAAGCATGCCCTCGGCATCGACCTTGAGCTTGGTCACCCGATATTTGTGCCCGGTCACCGTCTCCAGGTTTTCGCAGAGATTCTTAACCGCCGGATGCTCAACCCTGGTGGTTATGACATGGCGCTTTTCCGGGTAGGTCCTGATGGCGGAAAGAATGGCGGTGGAATCACTTTCGGTGCCGCAGCTGGTAAAGGTTATTTCCTCTTCGTCGGCCCCAAGCAGGGCGGCAACTTGGCACCGCGCCTTTTTCAGCGCATGGCCGACCAAACCGCCGAAGGTATGCATACTCGACGGATTACCGTAGGACTCGGTTAAAAATGGCATCATTGCCTGCACTACCTCCGGAGCTACCCGAGTAGTGGCGTTATTATCCATATAGATGACATGTTGAGAGGCGGCCATTAGTTGCTCTCCTCGACGATCAGGCTGGGAAGCACAAACTCGCGCAGTTTCTTCTCCACATAATCCTTAATGGTGGTCTGAGACTTACTGCAGCTTTTGCAGGTGCCGCGCAAGGAGACGGTGACGAAGTCTCCATCGACATCGACCAGCTCGATGTCCCCGCCGTCCTTTCTTAGCCCTGGACGAACCTCCCTTTCAAGTACTTCCTCAATCTTTTTAATCTTCTGCAGAGCGGTCATTTTCTTCTGCGGCATCTGAGGAATGATAATCTCCGTCTTACCGCCCACCGTTTCCTGGAGGATGGCGCGCAGCTTGTCTTCACATTTACCGCAGCCACCTCCGGCCTTGGTGAAATTGGTGATCTCCTCGACTGAACGAAGACTCGATTCCTTGATCGCCCTGATTACTTCAAGATCGGTAACGCCAAAGCACTCGCACACCACTTCTCCTTCCGCCTTGGGCAATGTCTGGCCGCGATAGTCGGCGATGGCAGCCTCAAGCGCCTCACGGCCCATCACCGAGCAGTGCATCTTCTCCTTGGGCAGACCACCCAGGGCCTGGGCAATATCCTCGTTGGTGATCTTGGCCGCCTCATCCACCGGCATGCCCTTGATCATTTCGGTCAGCACCGAAGAAGAGGCAATGGCGCTGGCGCAGCCGAAGGTTTTGAATTTTGCATCGACAATAATATCATTGGTATCGATTTTCAGTGTCAGCTTCAAGGCATCGCCGCAGGCAAGCGAACCGACGTCGCCGGTACCGCTTGGCGCTTCAACCTCTCCTACGTTTTGCGGAGAGAGAAAATGCTGCTGAACCTTGTCCGTATATTCCCACATGGCACAACTCCTGATTAAAATGGTAGTGAATGGTTAAGGGTACATGCTGACGATAATGTCTCGACGCCAAATTTCAACCTGAACCATAGGCCGGGGAGCCAAATTGCAAGACTCCAGAATCAATAATGCGATCAGATCACCCCAATTTCGACCAACAAATTCTTGGCCGCCCCAACCAGATCACCGGTGCCCGCCTCGCTGCGCGATTCCACGTAAAACCGCACCTTGGGTTCTGTCCCGGAAGGACGAATCATCAGCCAGGAGCCGTCTTCGAAAATCATCTTAGTGCCGTCGATGGTGATGACCTGGGCGATCCGCCGCTCTATGCCGCCGATCTTGAGCCCCATCCCCGGCTGGTATCGCGAAAGCCCGTTCAACAGGGTGAGCAGCTCTTCGCCTTTGGCCGCCACGGTCACCCCGTCGCGTTCCGGATAGTAGGCGCCATAGCGTCCCTCAATGGTGGCCAGATATTCCCCCAGATTGAGATTGGTGGTCAGCACCATCTCCAGCGCCAGCAAGAGGCCGATATAGGCGTCTTTTTCCGGGGTATGGCCAAGCACCGAAATGCCGTCCGATTCCTCAAACATCACCAGGGCACGATCGATCACCGGCTTAAAATTCTTGAAGCCGACACTTGGCTCAAACAACTCCTCGGCAAAAGCAGCGGCGAGGGCATTGGCAAGATTGGAAGTGGCCACAGTCTTAGCAACCAGGCCTTTTTTCCCCTTGTATTCATGGAGAAAATGATAGGCCATGGCCCCAAACTGGTTCATGGTGATTTCCCTGCTGCCGTCGGTGAAGCGGATCCGGTCGCCGTCGGGGTCGATGATCGCGCCCAATTTGAACCGTGCGCTGCTCTGGCGCAAGGTATCGTTGACAACCCGCAGATTGGCAGAGGAGGGCTCTGGGGCGACGCCGCCAAAGGTCACGTCGGCCCCGTCCCGCACCACCAACAGCTGTTTCTTGTCACAGCCGGCAAAGAAACGATTTATGTGCAGCCGACTGGCTCCGTGAACACAGTCGACCACCACCAAGATGTCATCACGCCGGGCAAGGGCGGCGACGGCTGCAGCGAGGTCAAGGCCATGCCGATTTTTCCGCGATAGCAAGAATTGCTGCCAAACGGCGAAGGAATCAAAAGCGGTAATGCCGGCATGGCGGGCCATCGCCTCGTCGATGTTGCTCGGCAAGGCCGTGGGTTGATAACCTTCTTCCTGCAGGCGATGCGCGGCAGCGGTGATACGTTCGGTGACCAGGGAAGAGGCTGGGCCTGCGTCGGCGGCATTGAATTTGTACCCCCCGTACTCAAGAGGATTGTGCGAGGGAGTCAAGTTGATGGAAAAGGCGCCGCCCAGAGAGAGCAGGGCCGCCGACAGCACCCCGGTGGTCGATTCGCCGGCGTAATGTACACGAAACCCCTTGGCGGCGAGAACGGCCGCCACTGCCGCCGCCAGTTGCGGTCCGCCAAAGCGGTTATCAAATCCGAGCACACAACCTTTAGACTGGGCCTCTTCCAAAGAGGCCACGCCTAGGGCGTGCTGCAATTCCTGGTCACCCGCCATGGCCTGGTAAACTCTGATGATCGCCTCAGTCACCAGGGCGATGGAGCGGACGAAGATGTCTTTACCGAGTTTGCCACGCCATCCTGAGGTGCCAAACGAGATGCGTTCCAGAGGCTCTGCGCGGTTGATGAGAATTTCCTCAAGAAGAAGGCCGTAGGCTTGATCAAGGGCGGTTTGCCAGACATCTCCCTCGCGTTTTTTCCGCACCACCAGTTCCTTGATCAGGGAAAAATACTCACTCCGCCGATGATCCCCGGCTACTACGAACCGTGCGAACAACGATGCGGCATTGATGGTATCGGTCATCGATTAGCCTCCCCCGCCATGAGTCAAGCTCCCTGCCTGGTGACGATTGCCGAAAACCACCTCATTTTGGGGGTTTCTCGACCTTTTTCGCCTGGTCAATGAGCATTATCGGGATATCGTCACGAATCTCGAACAGAAGCAGGCAGTGCTCGCACAGCAGCGCCTCCTGACCTTGCAGTTGTAACGCCCCTTTACACTGGGGACAGGCAAGAATATCCAACAACTCTTTACTGATCATGGTTTTCACCCGCTAACAAAAAGAGGAACGCACAATCTTTACCACCCTCGGCAAGATCGGGTCCGTTTCCTTAAAAAGACAACATTCGAAATTGATAT
>CAYSON010000251.1:0-5617 GCA_964432635.1 uncultured Desulfopila sp. | reverse complement strand
TGACGAAGTTGAGGCCGGTGAGCATCGACGACATGCCGAGAATGAAGGCGGCGCTGACGGTGAGGCCGACATTGGAGCTGCTTTGCACGCTGAAGGGTACGTAAAAGGTCCAGCCGGTATCGGGGAATCCGTCGCCGGCAAAGAGGGCCACCAGGGCGAAAACGCCGCCAAACATAAACAGGTACCAGCTGAAGAGATTGAGCCGGGGGAAAAAAACGTCATCGGTACCAAGCTGAATGGGCAGCAGGAAGTTGCCGAAAATCGCTGGAATGGCGGGAATGACAAAGAGAAAGATCATGATCACCCCGTGCAGGGTGAACAGCGAGTTGTACATATTGGGGCCCATGATAGTACGCCCCTGACCCATCAACTCGGTGCGAATGAGCACGCCGATGATCATGGCGACAAC
The DNA here is from genome assembly GCA_964432635.1 of uncultured Desulfopila sp. Taxonomy (GTDB): domain Bacteria; phylum Desulfobacterota; class Desulfobulbia; order Desulfobulbales; family Desulfocapsaceae; genus Desulforhopalus_A. Next base: position 5,208 of record CAYSON010000251.1, on the reverse strand, counting down.
GAACCAGAAGAACACCGCATAGAGGTACATCAAGGCGAGCCGCTTGTGGTCGTGAGTCAGTAACCAGGCCTTAAGACCAGTGAGACCTGGAGGGGAGGATTGCTGATAAAAGGAGGGTGTCGCCGTCATGGGAGATATCTCGTCAAGGCTGTTCATTGTCGCGGCCGGCCGTGCCTCTTGGCCGACCTTTGCGTCTATAGTAGAGAAAAACTGCACCAAGCGCCATGGTGAAAAGAACCAGGACGACGATTTTCACCATCTCGAAAATTGAGGTCTTGCCATGGGGATCGTAATTGAAGCAAAAGCTGAGCAATCGTTTCACCGACATCATCGGCGTGCCCTCGGCAGCAGCGGCCAGGGCGAGATCGATATCCCCAGAGAGGAAAGACCCATAAACATAGCGGATAATCTTTCCGTCCCTGGCGATAACCATCAGGGCGGCAGGGTGGATGAAGGTCTCGTCATCGATCTTCTGGAATCGAAAGCCGACACCATCGGTGGCTGCCTTGATCGCCTTGGCGGTGCCGGTGAGAAACCGCCACTGCTCGGCGGGCCAATTTTCGGGGAGGATCCTGATGTAGTTCCGCTTGGCGTCGGCAGCATCCTTGGAACTCTCCACCTCGCTGAAGCTCAGGGCGACGACTCGATAGTCGATCCCCGGACGGGAACGTAAACCGCCCAGGGCCACGGCGAGATTGGCAAGGTTTTTACTGCAGATATTGGGGCAGTAGTAATAGATCGGCAGGAACAAGGTCGGCCTGTCGATGAAATCGGCAAGGCGCACCTCCCTGCCCTCTTCATCGACGAAGAGCAGGTCGAGCGGCAGGTACTCGCCGGTTTTTTCAGTGATCCACGAGGAGCCATCATCCGCCTCGCCGCCTCCGAGCAGACTCTTGGTTGCCTCCAGCAATCCTCCTTTACTGCTCGCCGATTGGGCGGCGAGCAGCTGTCCCGGCACCATCGCTGAGGCCACCGCCAAGAAGAAGATCAAAGCCATTAAGAAAGGTGTTGCCATGACTTATTTGGCCTTTTGCGACGCCCCACTGGCAAAATTGACCTTGAGGGTACTGCGGTAATTGTGCTTACTCTTGAAGCTGTCGCGACCGCCACCATAAGCGAGGAGCACGATATTGTCCCCGGCGCCATTGATGGTACCGTCGTATTTGTCGGCCGATTTGAGCGGCACAGTGAACTCGATGGTAGGCACGCCGCCTTGTCCGGCGCCACCCACCGGACGGACGTCGCTGCTGGCAGCGTGTTGGTCCTCGGGGGAATGGCCGTTCGCGGAATCGCCGAATTCGTCGAGGAGCTTGGTTTCGCCGTCCTTGACGTAACCAAGGATGTAGTTGGCGTCCTTCATTCCATTGCTGGGGTTGAAGCCGATACCAACCCACCCTTCAGTCTCGGCAGATACCTTGACCGCCAGTTTGTCGCCATCGACCTTCCAGGCAAAAGTCATCTTCTGCTCCTTGATCTCATGGTCGTACGTTCCTGCGGCACCACCCTGGAACGGTACCAGCAACAGCAACCCCACACCCAACAACGCACTGCCCATGCCTTTGATTCCCATGGCTTCTCCTTGTGTTGACTCTTTTTGATGATGTATGAACTGTCGATATTTTCCCATCGAAACAGCGATCAATCCCGGCAGCTAGTCTTTACAAACTTCAAAACCAAAAAATTCTAGCACACTCAAACAGCTATGGAAAGCATGATGATCGTCAAAAATCAGGAGAAAAATCCGCAAATGATAATTTGTCTCTTTTATTTGCATAGCAATTGCGGCAACGATCAGGCATGCTTATTCTATGGCCGGTCGCAAACAGTATCGCCGCTTGCCCGCCAAGGGCACGGCGCCATTCCACCAACCGTGACAGCTTGACGGTGGCAAACAACATACAATTACCCAGGAGGAAAACGAATGGCAAAGAAATTGGGAGTATACAAATGTAATGTGTGCGGAAATATCGCCGAAGTGCTCACCGCCGGCGGCGCCGACATGATGTGCTGTGGTCAAGCGATGGTCTTGCAATCCGAGAACACCACCGATGCAGCCGTTGAAAAGCATATTCCGGCCCTAGAGCGTAAGGATGGTGGCTGGCAGGTCACCGTCGGCAGTGTCGAACACCCGATGACCGACGCCCATTTCATCGAGTGGATCGAACTGTCCTTTGGTAACGCCGTATACCGCCAATTTCTCAATTCCGGTGATAAGCCCACCGCGTTCTTCCCGGTAGCCGCCGATGCGGTTTCCGCCCGCGCCTACTGCAACCTGCACGGTCTCTGGAAAAAATAGAGGTCTGCCCGCCCTGCCGAGCACCCACAGCGCTCGGCAGGGCCACCCTGCTTTGACACTCTTCTTGACAAGCTCCCCCAAACCACCATAGTTTCCACGACAGTGGAGGTCCATAGTACAGTTACATCCTCCATTACCGACACCTCAGGGGGAATTATGGCCAAAGACCAATCAGTTCGCAAAGAAATCGATAGTATGGGCGAGGTGGCGATACCTCTTGAGGCTCTCTACGGCCCCCAGACCCAGCGAGCCCTGAACAACTTCACCATCCCCTCTCCTCCTCTGCCCTGGGCCTTTATCGAGGCCATCCTTGAAATCAAGGGAGCAGCAGCCGCTGCCAATCGGCATTTGGGTTTGCTCAGTGCCGAACAGGCCTCGGCCATCGAAGCAGCGGTGACCACGCTGCTTGCGCAGCAGGCTCGACAGCACTTCCCCCTCCCCGTTTACCAAACCGGCTCAGCCACCAGCACCAATATGAACGTCAATGAGGTGATCGTCGGCCTGGCACGCCACAGCGGACTGACTCTAGCCGCCAACGACCACGTCAACCTCGGCCAAAGCAGCAACGATGTCATCCCCAGTGCCATACATCTTGCCGCGTGCAAGGCGGTCACCAAGCAGCTGCTGCCGGCACTCACCACTCTGGCGGCAACCATCAGGGAATTCGCCAACCGCCACCACCAAGTGATCAAAACCGGACGAACCCACCTCATGGATGCCCTACCGATCCGCCTGCAAGCGGAGATGGAGGCATGGGCGGCACAACTTGATGAAACGCTTGAGAGACTTGAAGGTTGCCTGCCTCGACTGTCCCGCTTGCCCCTTGGCGGTACCGCAGTGGGTTCAGGGGTCAACTGCCATCCCGACTTTATTGTCCTGGCCATCGCCCGCCTCAGAGAGATAACCGGCATAACCTTCACTTCGGCCCCGTCGCTGTACAAAAATATCAGTAGTCTCGACAGCGTCGTCGAACTCTCCGGGCATCTCAAGGCGGGGGCGGTGGCCCTCAACAAAATCGCCGAAGACCTACGCTGGATGAATTCGGGCCCGCTCACCGGCCTGGCGGAGATTCGTCTGCCCGCATTACAGCCCGGCTCGTCGATCATGCCGGCCAAGGTCAACCCGGTTATCTGCGAGGCGGTGCGCATGGCCTGCGCCCAGATCATCGGCAACGACACCACCCTGACGCTGGCCGGCTTGGGCGGTAATTTCCAGCTTAACACCATGCTGCCCCTGGCGGCGGCAAGAATTCTCGAATCAGTTGAACTTCTTTCGGCAAGCGCCCAAACTCTTGGAGAAAAGGCCGTCAAAGGCATGGTCATCAACGAAGAGGCCTACCGCCAAGCCCTGGCCCACAATCCGATTTTGGTTACCGCCCTCAACCCCCGCATTGGCTATCTCCGCGCTGCGGAAATCGCCAAAAAAGCCCAGGCTGAGGGGCGAACCATCCTCGAGGTGGCCGGAGAACTCACTGATATCGAGCTGGGGGAGTTACAACGCCTGCTTGATCCGGCGCGCCTTGCCGATGGCGGCTGACCCGCGCACAACTCTCGGACGGGATCTATAGGCTAAGATAGGCTGGCGTCATTTAACAGTTGTGCTTGCCGGTACCATCGAAACGCCGCCGAAGCCGCCGTGCCACTAATCCCGCCAACTGCTGAAGATATTGCAACACCACCTGGTTATTCATCTTTGATTCGCCGTAGTCGCGGTCGCGGAACTCGATCGGCACCTCGAGCACCCGCAGCCGCCCGTGGTATTCGGCCAGCACCGCCAGACCGATCTTAAAGCCTGGCACCGGACCGGGCAGAGACAGCAACAGCTCGCGACGCAAGGCGAAAAACCCCGCCAAGGGATCGCAAACATCGCACAGCAGCAGGGCCGGCAACGTCGCCAACCGTGATGAAATTTTCCTTGTAAAAGGCCAGTCGGGCATCGATCCGCCCTGCACGTATCTGCTGCCGAGCACCATATCGTAAACACCGTCAAGCACCGGCCCTAGCAAAAGGGGAATCGATTCCGGCGGATGACTGAGATCGGCATCCATCACCACCACATAGGGCGCATGAGAATTTCTGGCACCGGCCAAAACTGCTCCGGCGAGGCCGGTATTGACATCACGACTGAGAAGCCTCACCGGCTGCCGCCCACTCCACGCCGAAACCCGCCCACAGGTGTCATCCGCCGAGGCGGAATCGACAAAGAGCACCTCGATAGCGAGGCTGGCTGAGGCAAACGTTCCGAAAATCCTCTCCAGCAGCAGGTCGACGTTGCCCTCCTCATTGAGGGTTGGCACGATGATGGTTATCTCTGCCACGTCACGCTCCTTTGACCTTTCCTTGCAAACACCATGGTGGCTCGGCTGATCATGGCAGGCCTAGCCGACAATCTTTTTCAGGGAGAGCTCGTGCATGGGGAGGATCACTGCCCCCATCTCCTTGATCTTTTGAATCGAATCCCAGGCCGCCATGGCATCAAGGTGCACGCCCGGGCACACCGGCGGTCCATGGGCAGGGAAATTTTCACCGTTGCAGCAAAACCCGGTGATTACCGCCGGCCCCGCGCCGGTTTCGACCCGCGCCGAGAGGCACCCCAGGCTGTGTCCGGGGGAGTGGAGTACAGTGATGCCGGGCAGGATCTCCTCACCGTCCTCAACGGTGACGAAATCTATGCCTTCGATAAAGTAGGGATCGTAGCGGTGATCGATGGGATGCGGATGGTGGCAGAACTCGGTCTCGATTTTGTGCACGTAGAATCTGGCCCGCGGGAAGAGTCCGTTGTTGCCGCAATGATCGTCATGGAGATGGGTGTTAATGACGATGTTTATATCTTCCGGGCTGAGGTTTTCCGCGGCCAGACAATCGACCATCGATTGTGGCACCATTCCTGTCTCTTCCTGAAAGCCGCCGGGA
>CAYSON010000250.1:0-5647 GCA_964432635.1 uncultured Desulfopila sp. | reverse complement strand
TTCGAGTATCTCACACTCCCAACAAAAAAATCAAGGCTTTTCGATATATTTTCTGGTTAACCCATCGTATAAACATCAACTTTCTGCTATCGGCCAGTCCATGCCGATGTCGCAGGCCTGAACCGAATGGGTCAAGGCGCCGATGGATATAATATTCACACCACTGGCGGCAATGGCCGCCACCGTCTCAAGGTTGACCCCTCCGGAGGCCTCTACCAAGGCCCGCCCATCAATCAACCGTACCGCCTCCCGCATCAAATCCAGGCTCATGTTGTCGAGCATGATGATATCCACCCGGTTTTGCAAACACTCCGCCACCTGTTCCAAGGTGTCGGTCTCTACCTCGATGCGGACGGTATGGGGTGTTGTTCGCCGTACCCGCTGCACCGCCTCGCCGATAGAACCGCAAGCAGCAATATGGTTGTCCTTGATCAGCACTCCGTCAGTGAGGTTGAAGCGATGGTTACTGCCCCCGCCGACCCGCACCGCGTATTTCTCGAAGATCCGCAAGCCTGGTGTGGTCTTGCGGGTATCGGTGATGCGCACCGGATACCCCCGCACCCTGTCGACATAGGTGGCGGTCAGGGTGGCGATGCCACACAGCCGCTGCAAAAGATTAAGGGCCACTCGCTCCGCCTTGAGCAAATCGACCACCGGACCGGAAACCGTCAGCAGCACCTGCCCGGGGCTGACCCGGCATCCGTCGGCGACCGCGTCGGCGGTGACAATGGCCGGATTCTGCACCACAAACACCTCGGCAGCGACACCGGCCGCCCCGGCAACAACAAAGGCCTGCCGTGCCACCAGTCGAGCGCTACCGCACTGATCCGCCGGGAAAATCGCCTCACTGGTGATATCACCCCGGCCGATATCCTCGTCGAGAAAGCGGCTAATCATCCCGTGAAGAAGGTTTTTATCCATGCCGCCTCCTCAAACCGAGCGTTGTAGACGCTCTTCCGCCTCGAGGATCTTGGCCATGGTGGCATCGAGCTGGGCCTTCTTTTCTTGCTCCTTGGCCACCACCTCGGGCTTGGCGTTGGCAAGGAATTTATCGTTGCCGAGCTTGCCGTTGACCTGGGCCAATTTGACAACAACCTTCTCCCGTTCTCGTCGCAGCTTGGCCAACTCACCAGCGACATCGACCAGCCCCTTGAGGGGGACGAAAATCTCCAGATCTCCATATATATATGTGGCAGCATCGGCCGGCTTTTCCAGACCGGCACCCACCACGAAATCGCTCAACCTCGTCAGATCAGATACGGCCGAGGCAAAGGAGAGCAGCAACTCCCGGCGCCGCTCCTCGGCGCAATTAATGTAAGCAGCGATTTTCGCCGAGGGATGTAGATCGGCCTCGGCCCTGATGTTGCGGATGCCGCTGACCACGCCCATAAGCAGTTCCATATCGGCCACCGCAGCCCCATCGATCCACTCGTTTTTCCTCTCTGGAAAGGGGCTCACCGCCAGCAGCTTTCTCTGACCAGGCAGGACCGACCAAATCTCCTCGGAGACAAAGGGGGTAATGGGATGGATGAGCTGCAGAATGGTCTCGAGTACCGTCAACAACACCCCTTTGGCCTTTTGCTTGGGCTGTTCGGCATCGCCGAAGAGATCGGGCTTGATCCATTCCAAGTACCAATCGCAAAACTCCCTCCAGACGAACTGATAGACGGTCGTGGCGGCATCGTTGAAGCGGTATTCGTCGAGCGCAGACCGCATCTCGTCGACCACTGTGGCACAGCGGCTGAGGATCCAGCGATGCACCAAAGGCAGTGTCGCCGCATTGCCCACCACCGCTTTTGCCGCCACCGAGCCGTCATCAAGATGCATCAGAGCGAAGCGCGCTGCGTTCCATAGCTTGTTGATAAAGTGGCGATAGCCTTCAATGCGCTCCTCGTCGAGGCGGATCTCCCGCCCCTGGGCAGCAAAAGCGGTGAGGGTGAAGCGCAAGGCGTCGGTGCCGTATTGCTTCATAACCACCAGCGGATCGATGACGTTGCCGGTGGATTTGGACATCTTCTTACCGTGTTTGTCGCGTACCAGGGCGTGCAGGTAGACATCTTTGAAGGGCACCTCGTCCATGAAGTGCAGGCCCATCATCATCATCCGCGCCACCCAAAAAAAGAGGATGTCGAAGCTGGTGATCAGCACCGAGGTGGGATAGGAGGTCGCCAGCTCCCTGGTTTTCTCGGGCCAACCCATGGTCGAAAAAGGCCACAGCGCCGAGGAAAACCAGGTGTCGAGAACGTCGGTCTCCTGTACCAGGGCAGTGGCGCCGCATTTCGGGCACGAGGTGGGGTCAACGGCGGCGACGACCAACTCGCCGCAATCGGCGCAGGTCCAGGCGGGAATGCGGTGGCCCCACCAAATCTGCCGCGAGATGCACCAGTCGCGGATGTTGTCCATCCAACTGTAAAAGGTGTTGTACCACGTCTTGGGATAAATATTGATCCGTCCCTGGCGCACCGCCGCCACCGCCTTGTCGGCTAAAGGCCGCACGGAGACGAACCATTGCAGTGAGGTGGTCGGTTCGCTCACCGTCTTACAACGGTAACAGTGGCCGACGGCGTGTTCGTACTCCTCGACCCGGTCGAGAAGGCCGAGGCGCTCGAGATCCTCCACCACCTTCTTCCTGCAGGCGAAGCGATCCATGCCGAAATAGTTTTCGCCGGCGGCCTGGTTCATGGTGCCCTTGTCATCCATAACCTTGAGATGGGGCAGGTTGTGCCGTTGTCCGATCTCGTAGTCGTTGCGATCATGGGACGGGGTCACCTTGAGGGCACCGGTACCGAACTCGCGGTCGACATGCTCGTCGAAAACCACCGGAATGACCCGCTCGGTGAGGGGCAGGCGAATGCCGATCTCGGCCAGGTGGCTGTAGCGCGGGTCTTCCGGATGCACTGCCACCGCCGTGTCGCCGAGCATCGTCTCCGGTCGGGTGGTGGCCACCACCACATAGCCGGAACCGTCGGCATAGGGATAACGGATATGATAGAGTTTGCCCTTGGTGTCCTCGTGCTCGACCTCGTCGTCGGCAAGAGCCGTATAGCAGCGCGGGCACCAGTTGACGATATAGTTGCCCTTATAGATGAGTCCCTCGTGGTAGAGGCGGACGAAGACCTCGCGTACCGCCGCGGAGAGCCCCTCGTCCATGGTAAAGCGTTCACGCTGCCAGTCGCAGGAGGCACCCAGTCTCTGCAGCTGATTGATGATGGTACCACCCTTCTCGGCGCGCCAGGCCCACACCCGCTCGATGAAGGCATCACGGCCGAGATCGTCGCGGCTCTTGCCCTCGGCGGCCAGATGCCGCTCGACCACGTTTTGGGTGGCGATGCCGGCATGATCGGTGCCCGGAACCCACAGGGTATTGTCGCCGCACATGCGATGATAGCGGGTGAGGATATCCTGCAAGGTGTTGTTGAGGGCGTGCCCAACATGCAGCACCCCGGTAACATTGGGTGGGGGAATGACGATGGAAAAGGAGGGCCGGCCCTCCTCCATGGCACCACTGAAACACTCAGCCTGTTGCCAGGCTTGCAGCCATTTGTCTTCGACGGCGGTGAATTCGTATCCCTTGTTCAACAATTTTTCTTTTTCGATTTCCATTCTCTGAACCCGCTCTTCGTGGTCTTTTCAATTGATTTCCAGCGCTGCTGCCCACTTGCGAACGTACCTGCGGCCTCCCAAGAATTCAACCGCTTTTCCACCATGGGAGCAAATTCGCTCCGCATCCTCCTCGGCCATTGCAAAATGATCAATCGACCCCCGTTGTCTACCGAGAAGACAAGATCTTCGTTTTCTCTGTTTGCTTCTACACCAGTTTTGAGCTATATTCGCGACGCAGTTACGTTCGATTCGTTTTCTTTCCCGTTATCTTCTGCTTATCGAGGTTGCCCATGACCATCCATCGTGTCGGCATTCCGTTCTTATCTGTCGTCCTCCTCTGTTGTTCGCCCCTTTTCCTGAGCGCCGCGGAAAATCAGCAAGCCCCCAGTTCCGAATCCGACAAGGCGGTTTGGGCCTGGGCTGACCGTGTAGGCAATGATAACGCGATCTACATCAGTCGCAAGGTCGGCGGTGCCTGGACTGCCCCCAAAACGATTTCGGAGCAGGGCGGCATCAACGTTGTGCCTTCGGTGTCTTCCAGTGGCAAGGGCGACGACCTTTTCGCCGTTTGGACCAATCACCGCAACTCTGAGGCGCAACTGCGCTACCGTCAACTCAAGGCGGGCACCTGGTCCGAGGAGCAGGAATTCTATTCGGGGCTTGTTTCCAATACCGCTCCAACACTTGCTGACGACGCCTCCGGCCGCCTGTGGATGGTGTGGGCCGGCTACAACGGCCGCAGCGACGAGATCTATTACTCCCGCTGGAACGGATCCTCCTTCGACAGCGCCACGGCGATCACCGCCAACGACGTGCCCGATATCCTCCCCGTCCTCGGCATTGACAAACAAAGCGGTCACCCCTGGATTCAGTGGCTGCAATATTCGGATGCAGGATACCAAAAGTACGAAACCTCCTGGAACGGCACAAATTGGAGCGAACCGATACGGGTCGAATCGCAAGAATCGGAGGCTTCCTCCGCCACTTCAGGCTCCGCCGCCGCTCTCAAGGCGCGAGCAACCTCGCCAACCAAGAAGGTCAGCGCTAGTGCCTCCACTTCCACCAACCTTAGCGATGAAACCAGCAGAGAGGTAGAAATCGACATTCCGGCCTTTGTCACCACGCCCGAATCGGCCTCAATCCATATCCCCGGCTACTCGGTGCGCTCGCTCCCGGTTCGCAGCATGTCCGCCACCAAGTAACCTTGCCACTCTTCCCCTTTTGTCCGTGAGCAGAACGATGACATCTCTTCTTCGCCTGGTATCGATACCAATCAGATCGCTTCTCGCCGCCACTCTCTTTGCGGCGACACTGACCACACCCGCTGTGGCCGCCAACATCAGCTGTTTCGGGGACAGCATTACCAGAGGCTACGGCAGCGACACCGGCGGCTACCCGTCAAGACTCTCCACCCTGCTTAACGGCAATAGCCGCCCGTCGGTGGTCACCAATTTTGGCAAAGATAGTGAAAGCACCTATGGAGGGGCCAATCGCTTCGACTCGGTTTTGGCCGCCTTCCCCGCCAATTTCATTCTTATCCAGGAGGGGACCAACGACATCATCATCGGCGTCTCGTCCTTCACCGGCGGCTATAACCTGCAGAAGATGATCGATAAGGCCAAAGCCGCCAACGTCACACCCTTGATCGCCACCCTGCCCGCCGTGGATCGCAACGGTGGCTTCGCCCTCGTCCCCAACGACTGGAACCCGATGATCAAGAACTTGGCCAGCACCAACAGCATCACGGTGGTCGATATCTATGCCGCTACCCTGCCTGCCTGGGGCGCTAATTTCCCGGATGGCATCCACCCCAACGACACCGGTTATCAAATAATCGCCGACACCTGGTACGCCACCCTGAGCGGCTTGATTTCCTCATCGGGGGATGTCCGTAGTAGCAGCAGCGGGGGTGGGGGTGGGGGCGGCTGTTTTATCGCCACCGCCGCCTTCGGCTCGCCGCTTGAACGCCATGTCGTCCTCTTAAAAGAATTCCGCGACACGGTGCTCCTCTCTACCGCTCTGGGCAAGAAATTCGTGGAGGCCT
>CAYSON010000249.1:0-5649 GCA_964432635.1 uncultured Desulfopila sp. | reverse complement strand
CGGAAGATCGCAATCTTTGGCTAGCACAGGAATACTTGGCAGAGCATCGAAGGGAATGGAGGCTGCAGTGCCAGCCCCACCTCATTCACCGAGAATCGCTGGAACCACCATTACCGGAATTTTCGATTTCTTCAGCACCGATTTGATATTGCTGCCGATCGATGAACTGGAGATCAAGCCTTCACTCGCCCCCATGATGATCAGGTCGCAGGACTTTTCCGACACCTGCTGGAGAATTTCCTCGACGACATCGCCTTTCTTGACGATGACCTCGCTCTGAGGAATAACGCTATATCCCTCGCCCGGTTCGTTTTCCTTGCAGAACTCACTCAAAGCGGTTCGCGCCATCTGCTTGGGTGAAACCTTGCCGACCAGGGCATGCTTGGCTTCTTCTTTGTTGTTTTTCAGAACCTCTTGCCATTTATCCTGACCAAAGAGGCCAATCATATAGCTCTCGTAGTTGCTGGGCGAGCTCTCCAGGACATGGAGCAAAATGAGTTTGGACTTAAACTGACTGGCCATGGCCATGGCATGTTTGAAAGCAACACGACTGGCGGTGGAAAGATTTGAGGTGAACAGGATTGTCTTGTAGGTAGTCGGCATGATGGTACTCTTCCTCCTTGAAACGATGCGCAGCTTCGCTGCTTTATGGCTGTGGCCCTCGCCCCCACTCCGGTGCTATCGAGGCAAATGCCGCAGAGGGTGTTGCCTCCGGCCCGACAAATACGGTTCGCCGCTCAGGTTAGAGGAACAAGTATTGAGGTTGTAAGGCGTAAGCATATATCAAAAAATTTCGAAAACAATGGGAATTCCATTCGATATTTGTAACTCATCGGAAACCAATAAGAATTTTCTAGTCTTCGTAGGGCCTTAGAGGAGAGCCGGAGGAACCAGACGGAAGAGATGATCCATTTAACGAGCTTGGTGGCAATGCCACCTGGCTCGTTGAGGTTTATGGAGACTTGGAGAATCCGGGTCGATGCCCGGGCAGGTACTTATTCTTCGCCCATGAATGGATAGGCAACGTCCTCAGGTGGAACGAAGGTTTCCTTGATGGTCCTGACCGAGACCCAGCGGAGCAGATTAGCCATAGAACCAGCCTTGTCGTTGGTGCCCGAGGCCCTGCCGCCGCCGAAGGGCTGTTGGCCGACCACCGCGCCGGTGGGCTTGTCGTTGATATAGAAATTGCCGGCGGCATGCTCGAGGCGGTGCATGGCGGTGCTGACGGCGGCGCGATCCTGGGCGAAGATGGCTCCGGTCAGGGCGTAAGGCGAGGAGCTGTCGCAGAGCTGTAAGGTCTCGAGGAAGGCGTCATCCTCGTAGACATAGACGGTCAGGACCGGCCCGAAGATCTCCTCGACCATTGTCTTGAAGTGGGGATCGGAGGCGAGAATCACTGTCGGCTCGATGAAGTAGCCCACTGTCTTGTCGCAGTTGCCGCCGATGAGGATTTCTCCACCCGGATTGGTTCGGGCATAGTCGATATAGGCGGCAATGGTATCAAAGGCCCCCTCGTCGATGACAGCGCCGATGAAATTACGGAAGTCGGTGGGTGAGCCCATTGTGATTCCTGCCATTTCCATACGCAGGCCAGCCTCGACCGCCGGCCACAGGGAGCGGGGAATATAGGCGCGGCTGGCTGCCGAACACTTTTGCCCCTGGTACTCGAAGGCCCCACGTACCAGGGCGGTGACCAGCGGGTCCACCTCGGCGCTGCCATGGGCAAAGACGAAGTCCTTGCCCCCGGTTTCCCCGACCAGCCGGGGATAGGATTTGTACTTAGCGATGTTTTCTCCAATGGTCCGCCACATCTCATGGAAGACCCGGGTCGATCCAGTGAAATGGACTCCGGCGAGATGGGGGTCGGCAAGGACCGGATCACCGACGGTCCCGCCGGAGCCGGGGACGAAGTTGATGACTCCCGGCGGCAGACCGGCCTCCTCGAGAATCTCCATGATCAGATAAGGGGTGTAGACCAGGGAGGAAGCCGGTTTCCACACCACGGTATTGCCCATGATCGCCGGAGCGGTGGGCAGATTGCCGGCAATGGCGGTGAAGTTGAAGGGGGTGACCGCGAAGACGAAGCCTTCCAGGGGGCGGTATTGGCAGTAGTTCCAGACGCCTGGGGAGGAGTCCGGCTGCTTTTCGTAGATTTCCTGGGCGAAGGCGACATTGAAGCGCAGGAAATCGACGAGCTCGCAGGCGGCATCGATCTCCGCCTGGAAGGCGTTCTTGCCTCCAGCGAGCATGGCTCCGGCATTGAGTTTGGCCCGATATTTGCCGGCAATCAGCTCGGCGGCTTTGAGGAAGATGGCGCAGCGCTCCTCCCAGCGAAAGGCCTGCCACGTGGCCTGCGCCGCCAGCGCCGCATCAATGGCCATCCGCACCTCGGTGGGCCCGGCCTTGTGGTAGGTGGCGAGCAGGTGGCGGTGGTTGTGGGGCATCACCACCTTGCCGGTTTTGCCGGTGGTGATGCGCTTGCCATCGATGATCAGTGGGATGTCCAAGGTTTGCGCGCCGGACTCGGCCAAGGCCTGCTTGAGCCGTTTTCTCTCCAGGGTGTTCGGGGCATAGGAGAGGACCGGTTCGTTCTTCGGGGCGGGGATGTTAATCACGCCGTTATTGAGTAATGCCATGGTTGCTGACCTCCAGTGATGTGGTGCCGCCGGGCCATTTTCCCGTCGGATAAGATTGGCGAGAGTATTGTGTACATAAATTGGATACTATTTTTCAGTACAATTGTCCTAACCCTTGTTGTTGTCAAACAAAGGATGAGAAGTACCAAAGAATAACCCTCAGTGCCAGGTGAAGGACGAGCAGGAGAGGCTCAGCCACCTTGCCTGAGTGAGACAATAAGGCTGGGACGATTGTCGTGGGAAAAAAGACACGGGAAAAAGACTAGCCTCTTCGCCCTGGCACTTCCGGGCGAAGAGGTTTTAGCCTGCCCCTCTAGGCCGCTTCGATACGCACCGCGCAGACTTTGTAGTCCGGGGTTTTGGTGATCGGGTCGAGGGATGTGCCGAGGAGCACGTTGGAGTTGGCCTCGGGGAAATGGAAATCCATGAAGATCGCTCCCTCGGGCACGATTTCGCCAATTCGCGCGGTGGAGATCACCTCGCCGCGCCGCGAACTCACCCTGATGCGGCCGCCGTCATGCACCCCGAGGCGAGCGGCGTCATTGACATGCATCTGGGTGATCGCTTGCGGATATTCTCGAACCAGGGAGGGGCAGCGGCCGGTCATGGTACGGGCATTGTAATGGGCGTAATGGCGCCCGGTGGTGAGGAAGAAAGGGTACTCGTCATCCGGGAGTTCCTCGGAAGGCCGGTAGTCGATGGCCGAGAATAGCCCCAGTCCCCGTCCGAAGGTGCCCTTGTGGAGGAATTTGGTGCCTGGATGGTCGGGAGTCGGGCAGGGCCATTGCAGCACCTCTTTCTCAATGCGCTCATAGGAGAGGCCCCCGTAAATCGGATTTAGGCCGGCCATCTCGTTAAAAATGGCTTGAGGTGATTCGTAGTCCATGGGAATGCCCAGCCGCTTGCCGAGATCGCGGAGGATTTGCCAGTCCGGTATGGCCGTGCCCGGGGCCTCCACCGCCTTGCGCACCCGCTGCACCTTACGTTCGCTGCAGGTGAAGGTTCCCTCCTTTTCCGCCCAGCAGGCCGCCGGCAAAACCACGTCGGCAAGTTTGGCGGTTTCGCTCATGAAGATGTCCTGGACCACGAGAAACTCGGCGGACTCAAGGGCGTGAATGATATGATGGGTGTCGGGATCGCTCAAGGCGGTGTCCTCGCCCATGATGAACATGCTCTTCAGCGAGCCCTCGATGAGGCCGTCGATCATCTGGGGAATGGTCAGCCCCACCTCTGCCGGCAGTCGGGCCGAGCCCCAAGCCGCCTCGAACTTGGCGCGGACGCCGAGGTTGGTCACCACCTGATAGCCCGGCAGAACGTTGGGCAGAGCCCCCATGTCGCAGGCCCCCTGAACGTTGTTCTGGCCGCGAAGTGGGTTGACCCCGCTCGACACCTTGCCGATCTGGCCGCAGAGCATGGCCAGGTTAGCAAGGGACTTGACGTTGTCGACGCCATGGGAGTGCTCGGTCATGCCCAGGGTATAGAGGATCGAGGAAGGCTGCGAGGTCGCGTAGAGATGAGCGATGTCACGGATGGTGTCGGCGGGAACGCCGCAGATCTCGGAGGCCCGCTCCGGACTGAAGTTCTTGAGCATCGCCTCCAGTTCGGCAAAGCCCTCGGTCCGTTCGGCAACGAAGGCCGCGTCGTGGTAGCCCTTGGCGAGGATCTCGTGCATCATCCCGTTGATAAGAGCGACATCGGTGCCGAAGTTGGGGCGGACGTGGATATCGGCGAGTTGCGCCACCTGGATGCGGCGGGGATCGACGACGATGATCTTGGCCCCCTTGTCGTGGGCCTTAAACACCCGATGGGCAATGAGCGGATGGGCCTCGCTGGTGTTGGAGCCGATGATGAAGAGACAAGCTGCGTCCTCGATCTCGGCGATGGAGTTGGTCATCGCTCCGTTGCCGAAGGCGGCGGCAAGACCTGCCACCGTTGGGGCGTGTCAGAGTCGGGCGCAGTGATCGACATTGTTGGTGCCGATCGCGGCGCGGACGATTTTCTGCAGCAGATAGTTTTCCTCGTTGGTGCAGCGGGCGGAGCTGAGAAAACCGAGGGCGTTCGGGCCATGCTGGTCACGGATGGCTGCCATCTTGCCGGCCACTAGGCCAAGCGCCTCGTCCCAGGAAGCCTCGTGGAAGACGCCGTCGCGCTTAATCAGCGGCGCGGTCAAGCGCTCTTCGCTGTGAACAAACTCATGCACCTTCCATCCCTTGATACACAGCTTGCCCTCGTTCATGGTTGCGGTTTTAATGGGTTGCGTGCCGATCAACTTGCCGTCGAGCACTTCTAAGAGCATCTGGCAGCCGCAGCCGCAATAGGGGCAGGTGGTGGGGACGAATCGGTAGTCCATCGTGGTGGCTTCCTCCGCAGGTACGTAATGGCAATCTTGCCGTTTCAGCAGGAACAACGGCCAACGAGCTGATGATACAATCGGCAAGGTTACAGGAGAATAACAAATATGCAAGAAACGCATATTTTCAAACAAAGAACAACCGAAACGGAGAGCGGCCTTGGCGAGAAAGAGCAAAATGTATGGAGATTAGGGGAGATCCTCTCGAAAAAGTTCAGCAAAGCGACGATTGGCGAACTCTTCGATATCGCGTTGTAACTGGCGATAGTTACGCACCAGCTCGCGGGCCTTGGGGGTGAGGGTGGTGCCGCCGCTGCCACCACCGCCCTTCTGGGGAATGACCAGCTGGTCGGCAATGTTTTTTTGTAGGATCTTGATGTGGGTCCAGGTCTTCTTGTAGTTCATCGCCAATTTTTCCGCGGCCTTGGCGATCGAGCCCTCCTCCTCGATGAGTTCGAGGATCTCGGTCTTGCCCTTGCCGAAGAGGAGTTCCCCTTCGCTGTTCTCGATCCAGGTCTTGGTGCGGAGAAAAAGCTGCGGAGGCGAGGGATTGTCCATCGGGAGAGAGCGGTGAATGAATGGATGTTGACCGAGGTGTGGAAGAGCTCCGGGGCAGCACGTACAACGAAGCAATAAAATATTACTCGTCAATTTGCAAGGGTG
>CAYSON010000248.1:5043-5669 GCA_964432635.1 uncultured Desulfopila sp. | reverse complement strand
GATGATTGACAAAATTTACAATCCCTATTTCACCACCAAGGCAATAGGACAGGGCACCGGTCTCGGATTGTCGGTGGTGCATGGTATCGTCCAGAGCTATGCCGGTATTATCGAGGTGGTGAGCGAGTTGGGAAGAGGTACCACCTTCGATATCTTTCTTCCTGCAATCTCTCTCGAAGAGGTGGGCGAGGATATGTCGGCGTTGCAGTTGCCGATGGGCAGCGAACATATCCTCCTGGTTGACGACGAGGCGATGCTCACCGAGGTGCTCGGCAATATGCTTCGTCTGCTTGGCTACCAGGTGACGGCAACGCAGAGCAGTGTCAGGGCCTTGAAGGTGTTCAGAGAAGATCCAGCCGTTTTCGACCTCCTCATTACCGACATGACCATGCCGGAGCTCACCGGTGACCGCCTCGCCGCCGAGGTTCGCGCCGTCCGCGGCGATTTGCCGGTGATCATCTGTACCGGATACAATCGGCGCTTAAGCGACCACAAACCGGAATCCCTGGCGGTGCAGGCGATTCTCATGAAGCCGGTCGAGCAGCAGGACCTTGCCAATACCGTGCGCAGGGTTCTCGACAATCAGTTAGCGAGCGGCAAATAATGGTGATCCGTGATGATGGCGT
>CAYSON010000248.1:2749-5033 GCA_964432635.1 uncultured Desulfopila sp. | reverse complement strand
CTACTGTGGCCGTTGATCGATAGCGCTACCAGGACATTCAACCACTCTCGATGGCAACCATACCGCAGGGGAGGTAGAGCATGCACTCGAAACGACTTTTTCCTCTCGCCGTTGTTGCGGTCCTCTCTGCGGGGTGGTTGACCTGCGACACCGCTGCGGCCACGGACAAGGTCACCATCGGCTTGAATATTGCCTTGACCGGCGCTCGACAGGCCTCCGGTGTCAGTACTAAGGAAGGAGTAAAGTGGTCGCCCCACAGGGGTAGGTTGGTCGATTTGGTATATACCTTGTAGCCAAGAGTGCTGGGCCGGGTTGGAAGTTATTGCCCATGATTTTTGTTTTGTTGTTTCGTCGATCTAGCGGCGCCGCATTTTTCTGTTCACCAAAAGGAAGCACGCATGGGCCATGTTTTTCTCGATGGCAACGAGGCGATCGCCCGCGGGGCGATCGCCGGTGGTTGCCGCTTTTTTGCAGGATACCCAATTACCCCAGCTACTTCCATCTATCAACAGATGCTGCAGCTCTTGCCTGCTGCCGGAGGAGTGTGTCTGCAGGGGGAGGACGAGATCGCCTCCATTGGCTTTTGTCTGGGAGCCTCCATGGCGGGGATGAAGGCGATGACCGCCACCTCCGGCCCCGGCATCAGCCTCTACAGCGAGCAGATCTCTTTTGCCATCGGCGGGGAGATTCCTCTGGTGATCGTTGACGTCCAGCGTCTTGGTCCTTCCACCGGTTCAGCCACCAAAGGCGCGGACGGGGACATCCAATTTCTTCGCTGGAGCAACAGCGGCGGCATTCCGGCCATTGTTCTCGCCCCGGTCGATGTCCGCGACTGTTACCTGCTGACCGTACATGCCTTCAATCTTGCCGAGCGCTACCGCTGTCCGGTATTCATTGCCTCCAACAAGGAAATCGGCATGACCCGGGAGAGTGTCGATCTGCAGTGCCTCGATTTGCCGGTACGGGAAGATCGCGTCCTCGGCGACCGGGCTCAGGCGCTTCGTCCTTTCGCCCCCATGCCCGGCACCCTGGTGCCGCCCTTCATCCCCATGGAGGAGGGTTATCTGTCCCGCCAGACCTCGTCCAGCCACGGTGAGGACGGTTATATCACCACCGATCCTGAGGCCCTCGGTACCGGCATTAGCCGCCTGGAGGCCAAGCTGACCTCATCCATCGACAGCTTCACCTATTATGAATGTGATGGCACCGAGGAGGATGACCTCCTCATGGTGGTCTATGGGGTCACCGCTCGGGCGGCGCGTACAGCGCTGAGGCAGCTTCGGGCAGAGGGACGAAAGGTGTCGCTGCTGATCCTCAAGACCCTCTACCCGGTGCCCGAGAAGTGCATCTTGCGCTACCTTCGCGGCAAGCGTGAGATCGTCGTGGTGGAAATGAATCTTGGCCAATATCTCCTCGAGATCCAGCGACTTGCCGGGGTCGTTCCGGTGCGCTTTGTCGGGAGGATGAACGGGGAGTTGATCTCGCCGCAAATGATAATCGACGGGGTGAGAGGATGAGCGGATTTCTCAACAACGAACGGCCCCTGGTCTTTTGTCCGGGCTGTGCCCATGAGGTGGTAGTATGCGGTCTCGATCGGGCCTTGCAGCAATTGGGGGCCAGCGGCGACCAGGTGGCGATCGTCAGCGATATCGGTTGTTCCGGGCTCTTCGATACCTTTTTCAACACCCATGCTTTTCATGGCCTGCACGGCCGTGCCCTGACTTACGCCACCGGCATCAAGATGGCCAAACCGGAGTTGCGGGTGATTGTCGTTATGGGCGACGGTGGTCTCGGTATCGGCGGAGCCCATGTGCTCAGTAGCTGCCGCCGCAACCTTGATCTTACCCTGTTGGTGCTCAACAATTTCAATTACGGTATGACCGGCGGCCAGTGTTCGGCAACTACTCCGATGGACGGGCAGACCGCCTCCGGCATTCTCGCCGCCCTGGAAGCTCCTCTCGACATCTGTGCGGTGGCAGCCGCGGCCGGCGCCCCCTATGTCGACCGTTTGACCGCCACCGGGAAAGACCTCGCCGACCGTCTGGTGCGGGCCCTCTCTTACCCCGGCTTTTCCCTGGTCGACATCTGGGGTCTTTGCCCCGGTCGCTACACCAAGCGCAATCGTCTTACCCTGACTCAGCTTGAAAAGGATATTGCCAGGATTGGCGGAGTTTCCGGCCCAGTTTCCGGCAATGAACGGGAGGAATACTCAGCTCACTACCGTCGCGCCGCCGCCCTCCTGCCCACCACGGAGGAGCCACTGGCGGTGACAGAGAGCTGCCAG
>CAYSON010000248.1:0-2739 GCA_964432635.1 uncultured Desulfopila sp. | reverse complement strand
GGAGCGTCGGGATATTCTCTTGCTCGGCTCCGCCGGGCAGTACATCAACACCGCCGGCGAGGTGCTCTGCCTGGCCGGGATGAACGGCGGTTTGCAGGTAACCCAGAAAAATGACTATCCGATAACCGTGCTGCGCGGGCATTCCATTGCCGAAGTGGTCTTCTCCGTCGAGCCCATCGAATACACCGGCATGGGCGCTCCGGCGTCGGTGCTCTGCCTTGCGGAGGAGGGAGTGGTGCGTCGTCGCCGGACCATTGCCGGTCTGCCGGCCTCAAGTCTGGTGATTAAAGCGAAAGATGTGGTCATTGGGGAGACGGCGGCCAAGGTCATCGAGGTGGATTTTGCCGCCCTTGGGGTGAAGGGATCCGATCAAGCCACCGCGGCTTTGGCGGTGCTCGCCGAGCAGGGAACTCTGTTGACCCGGGAGATGCTGGCAGCGGGGATGCGCAGCCGCTATCGCGGCAAGATGCTGGAGAGCGCCACGGCGGTGGTGGAGCGGATGTACGGTCGGTAATTTTTGCGGCACGGGGACGCCATGACGCCCCGTGCTTTTTCGCTTTAACCCCAGAGATGGGTGAGGGTGTAGGGTGAACCCGAGCTGGTGAAAAAGGCGCCATCGACAAAGCGGTATCCCGATTCGAGGCTGGTTATGGCGGCCACATCCGCCTCGGTCAAGGTGAGTTCGGGGGCGGCGAGATTCTCTCGCAACCTTCCCGGGTGCACCGACTTGGGAATAACCATCGTGCCCCTGGCCAGAGCCCAGGCAAGCAGGGTCTGGGCCGGACTGATACCGTGGTTTTGGGCGATGGTGACGATCAGGGGATGGGTGAGCAGCGGTGGTTCGTCGGCCTTCTTCATGCCCGCCGGGCGGTCAGTGGAGCCGAGCGGCGAGTAAGCGGTGAGGAGGATGGCCTTTTCCCGACAAAAATCGATCATTTCCCGTTGTTGTAGATAGGGGTGGAGTTCGATCTGGTTGACTGCCGGGGGGATCGCTGACAGCTCCTGCAACTCGCGTAGACGTTCCTGGTGGAAGTTGCACACCCCGATATGGCGGCACAAACCTTTTTCCACCAGGGTTTCCATGGCCTGCCAGGTTTCCCCCAGGGCAATCGCCTCCCAAGGCAGATACTCCTCGGGCGTGCGCGGAAAGAGTACTCCGGGTCGGAAATGCACCGGCCAATGGATGAGAAAGAGGTCGAGGTAGTCGAGGCAGAGGTCGCGCAGGGACTTTTCCAGGGCCGGGCGTACGTGCTTCTTGGCATGGGCGTTGTTCCACAGCTTCGAGGTCACCCACAGCTCTTCCCGTTTGACCCGTTTTCCCTTGAGGGCGTTGTCGAGGGCGCTGCCGACCTCTTGCTCGTTCATATAGATCGGGGCGCAGTCGATATGGCGATAGCCGAGACGCACCGCCTCGGTAACTGCCGCTGCCACCTCGCCCTTCGGCGACTTCCAGGTGCCCAGTCCGAGGGCGGGGATGAGATCGCCTCCTGCCAGCATCATCATTTTCATTGTATCCTCCGATGGTTGACCGATCACTGATAGACCTTGGGGTGATAGCAGGCGACACGACAGCCGTCGATCTCCCGCGTTTCCGGCGCTTTATCCTTGCAGATGTCGGTCATCGAGGGACACCGCGGATGGAAGGTGCAACCGGAGGGAGGAGCCATCGGTGAAGGCAACTCCCCGTGCAGGACGATGCGCTCCTTGACCCGGAAGGGATCGGCCACCGGGGTCGCCGAGAGCAGTGCCCTGGTATAGGGATGGTGCGGTCGCTCAAAGAGAGTGTCACGACTTCCCGACTCCACCGGTCTGCCCAGATACATGACCATGACCTCGTCGGCGATATGCTTGACTACGGAGAGATCGTGGCTGATGAAGAGATAGGCAAGATCGAATTCCTCTTGCAGCGTGGCGATGAGATTAAGGATCTGCGCCTGGATGGAGACATCAAGGGCAGACACCGGTTCGTCGAGGACGACGATATCCGGATTGAGCATCAGCGCCCGGGCCACAGCGATGCGCTGCCGCTGACCACCGGAAAACATATGGGGGTAACGATCATAGTGTTCCGGCCTGAGCCCTACCAGGCCGATGATCTTTTCCGCAGCCTGGCGCCGTTCTTTCTTGCTCATCGAGGTGTTGACCAGAAGGGGCTCCTCCAGGGCGTGGCCGATTTTCTGGCGGGGATTAAGAGAGCCGTAGGGATCTTGAAAGACGATCTGCACCCTTTTATGCAGACCCATCAGGGTCTCCTTGCTGGCGCTGGTGATATCGATGCCGCCGATGTTGAGAGAACCGGAGGTGGGCTTTTCAATCATCGTTACCAGCCGTGCCAGGGTCGATTTGCCGCAGCCCGATTCCCCGACCACCGCCAGGGTCTTGCCTTTGGCGAGGGTAAAGGTTGCCCCATCGAGGGCCTTGAGAATGGCTGGGTCGCGGAAGGTGCCGCGATCGATGTGGTAGTGGCGGGTGAGGTCGGTGGCCGTGAGGACAACATCGCCTTTCATACGCGCACCTCCTCGGGGTAGTTGCTGGGAACGCCTTCTTTAAGGGGGAAATGGCACAGGGCGCGCCCCACGTCCTCTGCCGCAGCCGTGGGTGGCTGCTGCCGGCAGAGGTCGATGGCAAATCCACAGCGGGGCGAAAAGAGGCAGCCCTGGGGCTTGTCGAACTGGCCGGGAACGATGCCGGCGATTGACGGCAGCAGGCGCGAGTGCGAGCGTTCCGGCAGCGAATTGA
>CAYSON010000247.1:0-5694 GCA_964432635.1 uncultured Desulfopila sp. | reverse complement strand
AGTTCCTTGCGCTTGAAGAGCTGCTCCACCATGGCGAAAGCCTTGGGGACAATGGCCTTGACCGGGGTGAAATTCTGATCGCTCTTGCTGCCGGCTATATCGAAGATTGCCTGTTCGGCCTTGTCGACGAGCAGATCAATATCGTTTTGTTCCTCGAAACAGCGAGCGGCAATATCGGTGTTTACCGCGATCAATTTGCGGAGAATCGATTTCTCGCGAATTATCTTGGCATAGCTGACGATGTTGGCGGTCATTGGCACGATCGAGGTCAGCGATGCCAGGTAACTGGATCCTCCGGCCCGTTCGAGATGATTGAGATCGCGCAGTTCGTTGGATACGGTGAGCAGGTCGAGGGGTTCGTTACGTTCGAACAGGCCAATCATCGCCTCGAACATCAGTTTGTGCCCTTCTTTGTAAAAATCTCCGGTTTTGAGGACTTCGAGAACCAGACCAAAGACATCGGCCTTGAGCAGAATCGAGCCGAGCACCGCCTGCTCTGCCTCCACGTTTTGCGGGGGTATTCTGGCGGGAAAGGCGATTTTGCTGGAATCACTCATGGCAAGACAGGGTACCGGAAGAAAGGACACAGGGGGTGGGGGAATCGCCACCGGGCAAGTCGCCATTAAACAAAAACACACCGTTAAGGTCAAGCCTCAAGGTGTGTTGAGCGGCGATACTCTTACCGGGAAAGCAAACGATGGTTCGCTCAATCGCCTGGGACGAACCTTTTTCCCAGGCGATAAGGTCTGCGGGGTTACCCCTTGGTGGATACCACTTCGAGAGAAATCTCCGCGGTGACGTTATACCCCACCTTGACCTGGACCTTGAACGTACCCAGGGCTTTGATCGCATCGTTGAGAGCGATCTGCTTTTTGTCAATCTGGATATCCTGCGCGGCCAGTTTGGCACAGATGTCGGCGCTGGTGACTGAACCGAACAATCGGCTGTCGTTGCCGGCGAGTTGTTCGATAACCAGGGTCAGACCGTTGATCTTCTTGGCGAGGTCTTCGGCGAGTTGCTGTTCCTTGGCGAGACGGGCGGCAATAATTGCCCTGTTCTTTGCCAGACTGGCCATGTTGTGTACGGTGGCCATTACTGCTTTGCCCTGCGGCAAAAGGTAGTTGCGACCGTAGCCGTCTTTTACTTTGACAACTTCGCCTTCTCTGCCGAGGCTGGCGATGGTTTCTTTCAAGATGAGTTCCATTTTTTTTAAACTCCTTTTCCTCTATTGCTTGCAAGCGGGAGAGATATCAACATCTCTTGCCTTAGGTAAAAACGATTATGGGATTATCGGTGCCATAGGCTGTCTGAGTCTGCGGAAGTCCATCCAGATATCGGCGATTCCAAGAATCAGCAGGGCCAGCGTACCAAACGATTGAAAAATAATCATGACATAGATGAATGAGCGCAGCAACAACGGCACCTTCCATTTTTGCATGAAAAAGACGGTCACCGACATCCCCTGGAAGCAGTAAATCACCGCCAGCAGGAGGGTGCCGTTGATGCCTATCTTGGGCAAGGGTTGCCACGGCATCATGATGCACAGAGCCGTGATGATAACCAGCCAAATAAGTTTTTCCGGCAATGCCCAGAGGCTGAAGTCTTGCCAAGGGGAAAAGCCGGCCACTCTTTCGGCGACCACCTTGCCGATGGCCATGGTCGTCCAAACAGTTATCAGGATCAATCCCCCCAGCGCTCCGGGGAGAACCGCGGGGACGATGTTGCGCATCTGGGAGATGGTGGTCTCCACAACGAGCATGGTCGTGGCGTCAATCTCCCCACTTGCCCGATACTGCGTCAGCGCCTCAGTCAGCGCCTGGTCGAGACCACCGAGGAGCTGACGGTACATCGACTCTTCCCCGCCAGCCACCAGCGCGATACCACCCACCATCCAGCCCGCAGCGAGCGCCAAGCAGGCGAGAAGCCCGCTTTTGGCGGGGCTGGCGCCCTTTGTCGCTGTGCGGTAAAGGACATACCCAGGAACCAGCATGGCACCGGCGAAGACAAACAAACGCATGCTGCCTCCAAGCAGGTGGTAGACCAAGGCGATACCAACTGCCGTTAGCAGCATCTTGCTTCCGACGTGACTGCCGAACCTGCCGAGAAGTAGGAAGGAGAGCAATGGCAACGCCAGATACATCCAGGAGAACAGCGACCAGTTCAGCCCAGGAAGAACAAAAGCGAGGGCAACCAGAAGGATCGACAGCAGTATCTTTCTGATATCAGGCTGTTCTTGCCCAAGTTCGGTCACCATCTCCATTCAATCGCGATCATCCCAAGGTGGAGCCGGAATAGGGCAAAAAGGCGATCTGTCGTGCCTGTTTAATCGCTTCGCACAATTGCCGCTGATGGGTGGCACAGGTGCCGACGATGCGACGAGGGATAATCTTGCCTCGTTCGGTCACGAAACTGCGCAGGGTTTTGATGTCTTTGTAATTGATCTTCAATTCCTTGTCGCCACAGAAGCGGCAGGTTTTCTTGCGGGTAAAGAGTTTTTTCTGCGGTCGTTGAGCCATGATCTGTCTCCTGTTGAGGGCTATCAAGAATACCGGGCGATTACACGTCGGTTTCTTCTTCGTGTTCTTCGCTGTTGGCTGACTCTGCTGCGCCTTCTTCGCCATCAATAATAGCGGTGGCTCGCTCGGCAACGGCGTCGATCGCTTTGGCGATCTCCTCTTCGCCAATGGTATCGGCAGTCTTGATGGTCAGGTACTTGAGAACCAGATCATCGATTCTAAACTTGCGCTCGATTTCCGCAACTGCCGCGGGGGTGCCGGCAAAATCACAGAAAACATAGTACCCCAGGCTTTCCTTTTTAATGAGGTAGGCCAGTTTTTTAATACCCCAGCGATTCATCTCGATGATGCTGCCCTGCTCACCAGTGATGATCGTGGTGGTGCTGTTGATGACTTTGCTGATCTCCTCTTCTCCGGCGCTGGGGCGAAGAATGAAGATCGTTTCATACCTGCGCATGTGTTCCTCCTCTTGGACTCACGTTTGTTGCGGCACCCGTAGTACCGCATGTTTCGGCCCCCGCACTTTGCTGCTTGACAGAGAGCGAGAAGGGTAAAAAAACCACTTCCGGCAGAGAATCATTTCTCTGGCCGGAAGATAAAAGATGGTTATCTTACAAAGCCTAAGCTTGGCTGTCAAACATTCTTTTCTCTCTTCTCCTGATCCTTGATTGCCTGCCACTGCGCACGTAACTGTTCATCGTTTTCGTAGGTTTGTCCGGCAAAGACGTGGGGGTGACGGCGGATAAGTTTGGCGTTGATACCCTCGACGACCTGGGCAAAATCGAAGTGGCCATGCTCTTGGTGCATTTGGGTGATCATCATTAGCAGATAAAGGAGATCGCCAAGTTCCTCCAAAATGTTTTCATGGTCATTGTTGTTGATGGCGGCGAGAAGTTCGGCACATTCCTCTTCCACGTGCTTTTTTAGGGACAGGGGGGTTTGTTGACGATCCCATGGGCAGCCATGGTCGCTGCGCAGAGTTTGGATGGTGGCGCTGAGGTTGGCAAGAGCAGAGGATGGGGTGGCCATGGAGGAAATCCTGTTAGGAATGGTGAAATCGCTGATTTCTAGGAAAAAATCTGGAGGGCTTAATATATTAGGGGCTTTTTTTTATTCCCTGACGAAAAAAACAGTTGACTTTGCTCTCCTGACCAACTAAGTAGCTGTGCTTGAGGGCGTTGTCAGGTTTTGTGCATTTGCCTGGCTATATTACCATAAGTCGGCTGAAATGCACCGCCCTAGTGAGGCATTTCTGGCGATGTAGCGGCGCGGAGGTTGGCGTCGGCAAAAAGAAAAAGAATATTTTGAGGTATGCTATGGAAGACGATAAAAAACAAAAACTTCTCTTGGAAAAGCATAAAGATATCGCAAGAATCGACCAGGAGTCAAAAAGAACCCACGGGTGGTATGTCAGGGTCCGCTTTCTCGGCCGGACACACTCGAAGTTTTTCTCCGACAGAAAATGCGGTGGACGCTATTCGAGTCTGCTGTCAGCCATATCCTGGCGTGACAAAACCGAGAAGAAGCTTGGTAAGATCCGTACCAACAAGCACATGGTTACGGTCAGCAATTCCAGCACCTGGGTTGTTGGTGTCCGTCTCAATGACAAATTGAATCGCTACGAGGTCAGCTGGGTAACCTACCAGGGCAAGCAGGGAAAAACCTCGGTATCCATTGCCAAGCACGGGAAAAAAGCAGCCTTCGCGCGCGCCTGTTCCATCAGATTGGAGAAGGAAAAGGCGAGGCTTGAATTCGCCGGTTGATACTGCGTAACCTCGTATCTGCTCTCACAGACGCGACCGGCTATTTTGGTAAGTTTCTTGCCGAAATAGCCGGTCGCGTTTGCTGTCGGAGGACGCTGCCGTAATGTTTTTCTCGCCTTCTCAGGGAAAGATATTGACAGCGCGGCCATAAAAGGGTTAAATGTCGAGTTCTTGCATTAATTCTCAATAGCCTGTTGTCGTTAAAGAAGATTTACTCAAAAGAGGTTCGTTATATGTATGCCATAGTTCGTACCGGCGGTAAGCAATACCAGGTTGCATGTGGAGATCAGGTTCGAGTTGAAAAACTTGAGGGCAATGTCGGTGAGAGTATTGATCTCGCCGAGGTGTTGATGATCGTCGATGGCGACGATGTCAAGATCGGCCAACCGGTCTTGGAAAACGCCAAGGTTACAGCAAAGATTGCTGAACAGGGTAGAGCCAAGAAGGTTATCGTGTTCAAGAAAAAGCGCCGTCAAGGATACCGCCTGAAGCGGGGGCATAGACAATCCTTTACCGCCCTGAAAATCGAAGCGATTTCCGCATAAGGCGTTCGTTTTTTTCCAGCAAATATTTCCATCGGGATATTCCCGCGAAGATCAAGGAGTAAAAAATGGCACATAAGAAAGCAGGTGGGAGTTCGCGCAACGGGCGCGACAGTTCCGGACAACGACGCGGTGTCAAACGCTTTGGAGGACAGGTCGTCAAGGCCGGCAATATCCTGGTGCGGCAACTGGGCACCAAGATTCACCCGGGAACCAATGTCGGTTGCGGCCGTGATTTCACTCTCTTTGCTAAGGTCGATGGCGTCGTCACTTACGAGAATTTCGGCAAGGACAGAAAACGCGTCAGCGTCTATACCGAGGCTTGATTCCTGACCCTATCTCGCTTCCCCTGATCTCCGAATTCCTCGGCGACGGTTTGGGAAGGTGCACTCGATCTTCAATGGCTCTTTGAAGGTCGAGTTTTTTTTTCTCCGCCGAGATGCTGCGGAGAGTCTGGGCAACCTCAAGGAGAGATCCATGGCTTTTGTTGACGAAGCGAAGTTTTTTGTCAAGGCGGGGGACGGCGGTAACGGTTGTATCAGTTTTCGGCGGGAGAAATTTGTTCCCAAGGGGGGACCTAATGGCGGCGATGGCGGCAAGGGCGGCGATGTCATCATTCGTGCCAAGAAAGGGCTTCATTCGCTGATTGACTTTCGTTTTCGCTCGCATTTCAGAGCCGAACGAGGAGAGCACGGTCAAGGTAAGGACATGCACGGACGACAAGGCAAGGCTCTCACTATCGAGGTGCCGATTGGTTCAGTTATACGGCGAGCCGAAACCGGGGAGTTTCTTGCCGATCTAGCCGAGGATGGCGCCATGGTCGTCGCTGCTCTCGGAGGTGATGGCGGCTTTGGCAATCCACACTTTGTCGCT
>CAYSON010000246.1:0-5705 GCA_964432635.1 uncultured Desulfopila sp. | reverse complement strand
TCTGTGTTGACCCGCCCTAAAATGATACAACGCCAACTTAAAGTGCTTCGGGGGACAGGGAAATAATTTTCATGAACCCTTGGTGCCGCAGTTCACGGGCTACCGGGCCAAAAATACGAGTTCCCACAGGCTCTCCTGAGGTCGCCAGCATCACCGCAGCATTGTCGTCGAATCTCACCCAGGTATCGTCGGAACGCTTTATTTCTTTTTTGGTGCGCACGATGACCGCCTTCATGACATCGCCTTTTTTAACTTTGGCGTTTGGAGTAGCCTCTTTAACCGTTACCACGATAACGTCGCCGATGGAGGCATATCTCTTGCCAGTCCCACCGAGAACCCTGATGCAAAGTACCTTCTTGGCTCCGGAGTTGTCCGCGACATTAAGTACTGTCTCTGTTTGAATCATAATCTCACCTGATATCTCTTCCGAAATAACACGTCAAAAACGAATCTTTCGGTAATTTTCTCTTAGGCGGCTTGTTCCAGTATGGTCTTGACGCGCCAACGCTTTCTTTTGCTGAGCGGACGACACTCCTCAATGAGGACGATATCACCGATCTTGCAACTGTTGTCGGGGTCATCCGCCAAGTACTTGACGCTGGTTTTCATAAACTTGCCGTAGAGTTTATGGCGAACTTTGCGTTCAACACGCACCACCACACTCTTTTCCATTCTGTTACTGACCACAGAACCAGTTCTCGTCTTTCTCGATGTAGTTTGATCACTCATGATTTCTTCAATATGTAATTGTGGTTAGAACGGAGATCTCCCTGGAAATTGTCGTCTGGCCATCAGGCCTGATTTTGCCGGGAAATCGTCTCAATTCTTGCGATATCTTTTCTAATTTTCTTCAGTTTCGAGCTATCTTCAAGAGGTCGGATGCGATGCTTGAAGCTGAGGGTACCAAGTTCTTCCCGCAGGTTTTTGACCGCTTTGGAAATTTCCTCGGAGGTCATTTTACGAATTTCTGAGCTTTTCATAATGTGCTCTCCTTGGAAATGATTTTTGTGGCAAAGGGGAGCTTATTGCCAGCCAGTTTGAGAGCTTCCATGGCAATCTCCTCATTGACACCAGAAATCTCATACAGGATGGTGCCTGGCTTGATAACCGCCACCCACGATTCCGGAGAGCCCTTGCCTTTGCCCATACGTGTTTCGGCGGCTTTTTTGGTGATCGGCTTATCTGGAAAGATGCGGATCCATACCTTGCCACCGCGCTTCATGGTACGATTGATGGTGATACGGGCGGCTTCGATCTGCTGCGCGGTCATTTTCCCACATACAGTCGCCTTGAGCGCATATTCGCCGAAAGAGATTGACGAACCCCTGTAAGCCACACCCCTCGAGCGCCCCTTGAACACCTTTCTATGTTTAACTTTTTTTGGACTTAACATCGCTTACTCCAGAAAAATGTAAAATCGTCTCATCGTTGGCAACGAGGTTTACTGAGCGTTAGAGCGCTCGTGCGCGCTCAGGACCTCGCCATTGAAAATCCACACCTTGACGCCAATGATGCCGTAAGTTGTATTCGCCTCAGCCAAGGCATAGTCCACATCGGCACGCAAGGTATGCAGCGGAACCCGACCCTCACGGACCCACTCGCAGCGAGACATTTCGGCGCCGCCAAGGCGACCGGAGCAAGAGATCTTTATCCCTTGCACCCCGAAACGCAGTGCTGAACTGACGGCTTTTTTCATGGCCCGGCGAAAAGCGACCCGACGGGTCAATTGCTGGGCAATGTTTTCTGCTACCAGTTGGGCATCAGCTTCAGGACGTCTCACCTCCTGAATATCTAGCGACACCTTGCGAGTAATGAGAGTTTCGAGTTCCTTTTTGAGAATCTCAATCTCCGCACCCTTCTTACCGATGACGATCCCCGGCCTGGCAGTAAAGAGTTTGACACGAACCTGATCGCCGGTACGCTCAATATTTACTTTCGACAATCCGGCATGTTGCAAACGTTTTTTTAGATACTTCTTTACTTTCTGGTCCTCGATGAGAAACTTAGAGTATTCCTTGTCGGCATACCAAATCGAGTCCCATGTCCGGGTAATGTTCAATCTTAGTCCTTGTGGATTAACCTTCTGCCCCAAAACAGACCTCCAACAATTCCATTGTTCGTTTGATTTTTAAGTAAGACTCCGGCCGCGCCATCGGTCAGCTTTCATCCAAGACCACGGTGATGTGACTGGACCGTTTGATGATCCCCGTGGCCCTTCCCTGTGCCCTGGGACTTATTCTTTTTAAGGAAGGTCCGCCATCGATGATGATTTTTTTAACGTAGAGCTTGTCGACATCAGTCTGCTCATCTTGAGTAGCATTAGCTACCGCAGATTCGACAACCTTCTTGATGATTGCTGCACCTTTTTTGGGCATAAAGCGTAACGTGGTGATCGCCTGGCCAACACCCATGCCGCGAACCACATCGGCTACTAATCTTGCCTTTTGAGGTGATATTCTAATATATTTTCCTACAGCCTTAGCTTCCATTGATCGCTCTCCTGATCGATTTCCCGACAGAAATCGAGGGAATTATTTTTTTCCCTTCTTGTCTGCTGCGTGACCATAGAAGGTTCTCGTCGGTGAAAATTCTCCCAACTTGTGACCTACCATATTTTCCGTGACAAACACCGGGATGAACTTCTTCCCATTGTGCACGGCAAATGTCAACCCCACCATTTCAGGACCGATATCGGAGCGTCGCGACCACGTTTTGATAACTTTCCGCGAGCCGCTCTCAACCGCATCAGTGACTTTTTTAAACAGATGGTCGTCAACGAAAGGACCTTTCTTAACCGAGCGTGACATATGTAACTCCTTGTGCCTTATGACCTCTTCTTGACAATCATCTTGTCAGAAGACTTGTTCTTGCGTGTCTTATAACCTTTGGTGGGAACGCCCCATGGACTGCAAGGATGCCGTCCACCGGAACTTCGTCCTTCACCACCGCCCATGGGATGGTCGACCGGGTTCATTGCCACGCCCCTGACATGCGGGCGACGCCCAAGCCAGCGGCTTCTTCCGGCTTTGCCGAGTTTCTGGCTTTCGTGCTCTCGGTTACCGACCTGGCCTATGCAAGCTCGGCAAAAATTGTTGAACTTTCTGACCTCTCCTGAAGGCAATCGCACAAGAACATGGTTGCCTTCTTTGGCCATAAGTTGTGCCCCCACCCCGGCACTTCGTACCAGTTGGGCTCCTTTGCCAATTTTCAACTCGATATTGTGAATGATCGTACCCAGAGGAATATTGACCAGAGGAAGGCAATTTCCCGGCTGAATATCAACATTGTCCCCAGCGACAACGGTAGCACCGACGGAGATTCCCTCCGGCGACAGAATGTACCGTTTTTCTCCGTCTGCGTAACACAACAAGGCGATGTTGGCGGATCGGTTGGGATCGTATTCGATCGAGACCACCGTGGCCTCAATGCCTGTCTTATTGCGTTTAAAATCAATAAGCCGGTACTTGCGCTTATGTCCGCCGCCGATATGACGTGCAGTCATTCGACCGTAATTATTTCTGCCACCGGTCTTTACCAAGCTGCTGACAAGGCTCTTTTCCGGTCCATTTTTTGACAGCTCCGGGCTTTTAGTCGACACATGCTGTCGCTTGCCGGCGGATGTTGGTTTATATACTTTGATAGCCATGATTTCCTAATCGCTCCATCAGTCTTGAATTAGATAGAATCACTCGTAGAGAAGGGGTGGATGTCTTTCGGCTCAAGAGACGGCTTACAGCTCATCGGTGAAATTGATCGTTCCTTCCGACAAGGTCACATATGCCTTTTTCCAATCCCCGGTGAATCCGACGGTTTTACCCACTCTCTTTTTTTTGCCGTGAATCTTGGCAGTCTTGACCTCTTTGACCTTAACATTGAACATGGTCTCGACAGCACTCTTGATTTCTATCTTGTTCGCCTTGGGATGGACCTTGAAAACCACTTTCCCATTTACTTCCTGCAACAAGTTGGCTTTCTCGGTGAGGCAAGGCCTCTTCAGAACATCATAAATGTTTTTCATGCGGTTAACCTCTTCTCAAGGCTTTCAATGACCGGTTGGACCAATATCAGCTTTTTGTGGAGTAAAATATCGTAGACATTCAGTCCTTCGGAGGAAAGCACCTTGAACCCGTTGACATTGCTGGAGGACCGGACCAGGTTTTCCGATGCCTCATCAATGACGATCAGCCCGTTGCCGACGTTCAGGGTGTTCATAATCCCCACAAAGTCTTTGGTTTTAATTCTCTCCAAGGTGAAATCGTTCAGCACAATGAGGTTGCCTTCTTGAAATCGCGCGCTCATGGCCATGGCAACCGCCTGCTGGCGAACCTTGCGATTGATCTTCATGCTGTAGTCGCGAGGCTTGGGCCCGAAAGCAACACCACCACCACGCCACAACGGCGAGGTATTACTTCCCGCACGGGCTCTACCAGTGCCTTTTTGTCGCCATGGCTTTCTCCCGCCGCCGCTTACCTCAACTCGGGTCTTGGTGCAGGCATTGCCGGACCTTCTCGCCGCACGCTGCATGCGCACGACATCGTGAAGAATGTGTACTTTCACTTCACGATTGAAGAGGTCGTCGTTTAACTCAATTTCGCCGACGCTCTCGTTCTTGATGTTCAATAAATTTACAGTCGACATAGGTATCTCCTCGAACCTGTTCAGATCAACGTCTTGTTATTTAGTGAAAATCTTCAACAGGCCGTTACTCGCTCCAGGAAGCGGTCCCTTCAAGAGGACGACGTTCTCATCGTGACGAATATCGACCACAATGACGTTTTTCCTGAGCACGCTCTCTCCACCCATCCTACCGGGCATTTTTTTTCCCTTGATAACACGAGACGGATAAGCACTGCATCCAATTGAACCGGGGGCTCGATGAAACATTGAACCGTGGCCAGATCCACCACCGCTGAAACCATGTCTCTTGATGACGCCCTGAAAACCACGGCCCTTGCTGGTGCCCTGAACATCCACCTTGTCACCAACCTTGAGAACGCTGTCCAAGGTGATTTCCTGTCCTACTTGATATTGGGCCGGGTCGGCAACACGAAACTCTTTGACGAAATAAAACCCCTGGCATTCGGCCTTGGCAAAGTGTCCAGCCATCGGCTTATTGATCCTGTTCTTCTTCTTTTCAACAAAGCCTACCTGAATGGCTCCGTAACCGTCGCTGGCATCGGTCTTCACCTGCAGCACCTTGCACGGGCCAGCCTCAATGACCGTCACCGGAATGGCAGCGCCCATCTCGCTGTAGATCCTTGTCATTCCGATCTTTTTTCCTAATATACCCATTGACTTTGGCATAATCTTACCCAATGCTTCAATTAACTTGAGGAGAGCGCCGGCTACGGCAACTTAATTTCGACATCAACGCCAGCTGAGAGCTCAAGCTTCATCAGCAGATCGATGGTCTGTTGAGTCGGCTCCAGGATATCCAGCAAACGCCGGTGGGTCCGCATCTCAAAGTGTTCTCGCGACTTCTTGTCTACATGAGGAGAGCGAAGAACGCAGAATTTGTTCGTGGTGGTCGGCAGAGGAATGGGCCCAGCAACGGCGGATCCGGTCCTTCTCGCAGTATCCACGATTTCCGTGGTCGACTGATCCAAGAGCTTGTGGTCGTATGCCTTGAGACGAATTCTGATTTTTTCTGTAGGTATCATTACTGACCTTTTTAGGCTATGATTTCACTGATAACGCCAGCGCCG
>CAYSON010000245.1:0-5722 GCA_964432635.1 uncultured Desulfopila sp. | reverse complement strand
TTCTGGATCCTTAAGAGTATCGCGAGCTTCATTGAGATCCTTGAACTTTCTCTCCGCATCCTTGTCCTTGCTGACATCCGGGTGTACAGACCGGGCCAAGCGGCGATAGGCACGCTGAATATCCGCGCTGCTGGCGGATTTCGGTACGCCGAGGATGTCATAATAGTCTCGTTTTTTCATCGGCTGCCTCCGTTCCCCTGTACCTGCGTCACCGCGTTATCTCCCTCGTTTTCAGTGCGTTATCTTGATCGACGACCTGGCTCGCCACCGGCATTTTTACCTTACCGAGAGGAATCACTTCGGCGCTCGTCTTTATCACCTGACCGGTTCTCTTGGGGAATCTTCTTGTTCTGCTCAAACACCTTATGCCAGTGTTGATGATGTCCCTCCACTGCGCCGTCAATGTCCACCCGTTGAGAACGCCTCTCTCCAGCGTTGAACAGCAGGGGCAGTAAACGCCGAATCAACGCCTCGACCAGGATATCACGCGGAACACACCTGGCATTGACGGCCTGCTGCACAACCTGAAGGAACCGTCTACTTACCACAAAGGTCGTGGGGTGACGCTGCCCCCCATCTTCCTTGCTCATGGAGACGATGGAATCGGCCACCTCACCGAGCATGACTTCGTCCTCCACCAACTGATCAAAGAGCGATTTCCGTTTCACTCTGAAGTGTCCGGCGAGAGGCCCGAGAACTTCAATCAGCTCCTTCGCAAGGCGAAACGTTGCCCGCACCGATTGACCTCCTCGCAGCCGGGACTCGAGAAGATCTAATCCATCTTCTATTTGTGTAATATTTTCAGAATATTGCCTCATTGTCACTCCCAAAGAAGGGCTCGGTGTCGACCTGTTACGTTTCTACTTTAAGCAGAAAAACTACTTTATCAATTACAATGTTTATAGTAATTTTTAGTTATTGACTTGATGGATTCGATAATTAACTTGTGCTTATCAAGAGACGAGGGGCCGATGACAGGCTCCATCCAGACATCAAGCAAAAGGAGGAAGACCATGTGGACAAGAATGAGGGAATTCGATCGAATGTTTCAGGCTATGGACCTTCTGCAATCACGCCTTAACGGCATTACCCAGCACTATGACCGCCCAAGATTGCCAGGGAACTTGTGGGGAATGAGCGAAGCTGGTCCGCGCACCAATATGTATGACAGCGGCGACTCTCTTGAGATACGCCTTGAGGTCCCCGGAGTACGTCGCGAGGACCTGTCGATCAAATTGCAGGGCAACTATCTGGAAATCAAAGGTGGGAGGAAAGCCGAGGTTCCTGATGGATACACCAGTCACCGTCGGGAACGTGGGGCCAACTCCTTCACGAGGAGTTTCACCCTGCCATCGGAAGTAGACACCGCCAAGCTGGAAGCGACGCTCAAAGACGGCGTTCTTACCCTGGTGCTGGGCAAGGCCGAACCGGCCAAACCGAAACAAATTACCATCAATTAACCAACGAAATCATGGAGGCACGACGATGAACGAACAACAAGATCTCACCATCCGCGAAGAACAGTTGGGTGAGCGAAAGCCACAGATTGCGGTTGTTGCACCCTTGGTCGACATTGTTGAAAACGACCAGGAGATTCTGCTCTATGCCGATATGCCAGGGGTCGACCGCAAGGATATCGCCATTAATATAGACAATGGCCGGTTGTCGCTGAACGGAATCCGGGAAGTGAAGCCGGTGGGAGCCATTAATTGGGAGGAATTCGGCGATAGCGAATACCGCCGCACCTTTTCCGTGCCACAGACCATTGATGTCACCGCGGTCCATGCCGAACTCAAGGATGGGGTTTTGCTCCTCCATCTCCCCAAATCGGAGGCGGCCAAACCGCGGCAGATCGAAATCAGGGCAGCGTAAGAGAACAAAGAGAAGAAGAGAATCATCTCTGAAATGCCATGGGGGCGCCAGGATCGCCCCCATGGCATTTTAATCAGCAGGTGCTGTGAAAGAGGCCGCCAACGGCGACGCCATCGCGCTGCAATTTGTTGTAAATGGCGATACCCCGAGTCGTGGTGATAACAACAATTCTCACCCCGCGCTGTCGATATTCGTCGACGAGGCCCCGGGGAACCCGCAATCTGCCGAGACGGCCTGTGGTCAGCACCACGGTGGTGGCTCCGCGCTCGACCAGTTCCTCGACGTCCTCTTTGGCCACCCCGTTCCAGTGACCGGTATCGTGAACCTGCCAATTCCACTCGCCGCCGCCACCCGGCCATAATTGCCAATCCCGGCCACTTCCTAAACCCTCGACCTTGATACGGCCCCAGGAAAAGGAGAGTATCGCTGGCGATACCGCCTGGGGAGGGACCGGGGCTGCCTCCTGATGTACCGCCTCACGTTGTTTTTTACGGATATAGAGGGTCTTCTTGATCGCCGCAACCTTTTCCCCTAACTCGTCAACCACCTCGACATAAAAGACCTCCGTGACCTTCTCACCGTTTTCGGCCTTGGCGCGAATTTCCGCGAGGCGTTGCCCGTCGAGATGAAAGAAGGCGGAAACCCTGCCGCGCCCCGGACAGAGAAAATGGATGTGCGCCGCCATATCCCAGACCACATAGTCCCCGCCGAGACTGCGAAGCAGCATCAGCATGTAAAAGGGGTCGGTCATGGCAAAGAGGCTGCCCCCGAAGTGACTCTTGACATAATTGCGGTTGTACCAGTGCAGCTTCATCGCCACCCGGATGGTGCTCCAGTCGGAAGCAATCTCCGTCACCCTGATGGCCGCCCCGAGATAGGGTGGCCAGGTATTGACGATAAAGCGAAACAGGCGGGGCTGCGCCATGGGATGAAATCTTGTCAAGTTACCGAGCCTTTTCATATTCTCCTCCGCTATCCCAGGCTCTCCGGCAAGCGTGCCGGAGAGCCTGGGCCTTCGCTGACGCCACGGCGCATCTCGAGCTGCCGGCCGACTTCCAGCCCTGCACCATAGAGAGACCCGTCTACCCTGGAGCGTCTCCCGGTCACCGTGCGCAAGCGGGGGAACCGCAAACCGACATACCAGTCGAGACGTTGGCCCTCGGCCACCATCAGTGCTTTGGCCTCCGGTCGCTCCATACCTTGTGCCACACCCTCCCCTTGTTGCGCCAATCGCTCCCGAAATCCACGCAACACCCCAAGATAATAGCTCAGTCGTTGGGAAATCCCTCGCCGTCCATGAAGATGCGATGCCCATAGCAACGGCAAACGCTGGTCGAGAAAATGGAAGCAGTATTCGGCCACCGCCACGTTCTCCCTGGTCCCGAACAGTTCGATGGTTTTCCAGTGCCGATCGCAACTGGCCTCGTAGAGTTCTCCAAGCACCACCCGTACGTAAAAGTAATCTTTCAAAATGGCACAGATATGTTTCTTATGGGTAGCGATCCGGGTCGACCCCTGGTTTATGACGACACTGGTAAAACGTGATACCCCGCCCTCTGCCAGCCCTTGCAGATGATGCTTGGCGAGCAGTGCCGTGGCTTTTTCCATGGCCAGAGTGGCCTCATGTTCGTTGGCGGAACGCCCCAGAGCCAGAAGTTTTTCGATCCGCCGCAGGCATCTCCGGCCACTGTCGGAAAGCTCCGCTGTCGCCGTTACCATTGCCACCGTCTCCCCTGCCATCACCCCCGGGCGGCGAAACTCCGGAAGCACCCCAAGACGCTCGCAGGCCTCTTGAAATGCCTGACCATGGGGGCCGCGATCTGCCCTCGTGGCGGCGACGAGCTGATGGGCCATCTCATGTTTCAATACCTGCAACACCACAGCCCAGGAGTGGTTACGGAGGAGATGGGTGCTTAAGCAAAGGATTCCGGTCTCTTCCTGCCAGCAGCCATAAACACGACGAGAGTCGTTGAGTTGCAGAATGGGGACCGGCAACTCCACCCGGTGGCTGCTGCAGATGGCAATGAACTCACGGTGCAATTGCGACAACCACAGAGGTTTAAGCCGATGGAAAACACTCTCGTCACTCATCGTATGGTCATTTTCAGAAGGAGGTGGAGAAAAGGGGTATGGCTATTATCGTAAACGTCAACCATACCCGGCTTTGTTACCCCCGGCAAGCCCTTGTCCCCTTCGCCCTCTCTGGTCTTGCCTTTCCGCAGGGCTTTTGTATAGTAGGATCCACTTGTCTCGACCTTCTACAACCTCTACCGGCTCCCCTCCATGATCATCGCCACCACCCATAAGAACGCCGATTTCGACGGCCTCGCCTCGGTCATCGCCGCCACCATCCTTTATCCCGACTGCATCGGCGTGGTGCCCAAGATGACCAACAAAAACGTCGAACGCTTTCTCTCCACCCACAAGACCGCCTTCAACCTGATTCTGCCCCACGAGGTCAACCACGACAAGGTCAGCAAACTGATCGTCGTTGACACCGACCAATGGCATCGTCTTGACCGCATGGAGAAGCTGAGCAAAAGAGACGACATCATCATCGAGATATGGGACCACCATATGATGGCCGGCGGCGATATTGTCGCCCATTGGTCCTGCAAGGAACGGATCGGCTCCACCGTCACCCTCTTTGCCCGAGAGATGCAAAAGCGCGGCCTCCAACTCACCCCTCTTGATTCCACGGTGCTGCTTATTGGTCTTTATGAAGACACCGGTCATCTCTCCTTTCCCGGCACCACCCCCGATGACGCCCGGGCCGCCGCCTACCTTCTCGAAAACCGCGCCGATCTCAACGTCGCCGGCTTTTTTCTCAACCCGCCCTATGAGGAAAACCAGAAGGAAATCCTCTTCGAGATGATGAAGAAAACCGAGAAACGGTCGATTTGCGGCTATTCCATTGGCTTTAACCACCTCCCCCTCGACAAAAAGGTGCCCAATCTCGCGGCGGTGGTCAGCATGTACCGCAAGATCGTCAACGTCGACGCCCTGTTCGTTATTTTCACC
Source organism: uncultured Desulfopila sp. (assembly GCA_964432635.1). Taxonomy (GTDB): domain Bacteria; phylum Desulfobacterota; class Desulfobulbia; order Desulfobulbales; family Desulfocapsaceae; genus Desulforhopalus_A. Next base: position 829 of record CAYSON010000245.1, on the reverse strand, counting down.
AGCGACGACCGCCACGCCATCATCGGACGCAGCGGTGTCGATGGCATCGATATCGGGCAGATCCTCCAGATATTCGGCGGCGGCGGTCATGGCGGGGCCGGCTCCGCCTCAATCAAAGATGCCGAAATGTCGGTGGAAAAAATCATCGAGACGATCTGCTCGATACTGGCGGCCAAAAGCACCGAGACGGCCAAGGTTGCCGATATCATGTCCTTCCCGGTCATCTCCGTCAGTCCTGACACCCCGATGCGCAAGGTGCAAACGTTGATGACCAACCACAGAATTCGCGGGGTAATGGTCACCGAGGGTGAGGAGATCCTCGGCATCATTGTGCTCTGGGACTTCAAAAAGGTTAAAAAGGACAACCAGTGGGACAGTCCGGTCAAGGCCTTCATGGCCCGCAACATCCTCAGCATTAGCCCGGGAGAATCACCGTCCACCGCCGCCCGGATCATGATCAAAAACGATGTCGGCCATTTACCGGTGGTACAGGACAAAAAGATGATCGGCATCGTCACCCGCACCGACATCCTCACCTACTATTATGATCTCCTCCCTGAGTAGCAAGCAGAGGCCTGCGGGGAAGACGCCAAAGCCAGAACAAGGATGGCGATAATGACCACTAGGTGCAAGAGTTGCGGCCGCTCGCCCAACAGCAAAACAGCCAGTTGCAGCGAACTGGTTTGCGCCGCTGCCCCTTGTCACCGTCGTCGCTACCAACCACTTCATAATGCTCGGCAATTTTTCATTTGACTTCACCTCTCCCTTCTGCTAAAAAGCCTCGGCATCGCCCTCCACGAGCGGGAATAACTCAGTGGTAGAGTGCAAC
>CAYSON010000244.1:4761-5796 GCA_964432635.1 uncultured Desulfopila sp. | reverse complement strand
GACCGGGAATTCGCCATGCACTGCCTTGAACAGGTCAGCCTGGCGCATCTCGCCGATAGGCGAGCCGATCGGCTTTCCGGCGGGCAATCGCAACGAGTTGCCATTGCCCGCGCGCTGATGCAGCGCCCAAAAATGATCTTTGCCGACGAACCGGTTGCTAGCCTCGACCCGCAAGCCGGCGAGGAGGTTATGAATACCTTTGCTAAACTCAGCAAGGACCATGGCCTCACGCTCATGTTTGTCTCGCACAACCTCGACCACGCCCTGCAGTATTCCACCCGGATTCTCGGGCTAAAAGATGGTCGTCTCTACCTGGATACGCCTTCCGGAGATGAAAACTTATCTTCCCTGAGGAGTCTCTATGACTGATAACAGTCCTTCTGCATCGCCCCTGCCAAAGCGGTTTCACCCCCCAAGTCCACTTTCGGCCCTGGCGTTTGTTGGTTTTCTGGTCTTTTTCCTCTGGTCGCTGGCGGGAGCCGGGATCTCTCTCCCTGAGCTGTTCCGAGGCATACCCAACATGATCCGCATCGGCGGGGAAATGATGCCCCCGGCCACCGACCGCTTTTTCCCCATGCTCGGTGCGGTGGTGGTTACCTTTCAGATGGCTGCTGTCGGTACCGTTGTCGGAATTTTGCTGAGCATGCCTCTGGCGGTGCTGGCATCAAAAAATCACACCCCCCATCCGGCGATACGTTCAGCAGTGCGTGGTGCCATCAGCTTCATGCGCACCGTGCCCGATCTGGCGTGGGCACTCTTCTTCGTCGCCTCCGTGGGCCTCGGCCCATTCGCCGGTACGCTGACGCTGATTGTCGATACCATAGGGTTTTGTGGGCGCTTTTTCGCCGAGGCCATGGAAGAGGTCGATCCGGCGCTGCCGCTTCACGCCGACCTCGCGGAGATCCACAAGGCGGCCAGCCGCTCCGCTGATCTTACCCGGCAGCTCCTCGCCTTTGCCCGCAAGCAGACGGTCGCTCCCAAGGTGCTGGACCTGAACGAGACTGTCGAGAGCATGCTCAAGATGCTGCGGCGGCT
>CAYSON010000244.1:789-4751 GCA_964432635.1 uncultured Desulfopila sp. | reverse complement strand
CATGGAAGAGGTCGACAACGGCCCTCCTGAAGCCCTGGCCGCCATCGGCGCTCGGCCCATGGATGTCGTCGTTTGTGCCACTCTGCCCATGGCCATGCCCAGCCTGGTCAACACCAGCCTGTTCGCGCTGGAAAAGGCGGTACGTTCCTCGGTGGTTCTCGGCTTGGTCGGAGCGGGAGGAATAGGTGCCGAACTGGCCGCTTCCATGGAAATGTTTCGTTACGATCAGGCGGCGACTATAGTACTGATCATTTTTGTCTTGGTGATGGCCGTGGAAACTCTTTCCTCATTGATGAGGGAAAAACTTATCGGCAAGTTGAGTTGACCTGAGGTGAAGTTTCTTTGGCCAATGTCAGCGAGAGAGATGACACCACCGACACCATCGGCTCCTCTTTCCTAGTGTTGTAACACGAAAACTGACCGCCTTGTGCTGTCGCCACCTTCAGGTCTATCATGGAAAATTCTACAAAAAAAATACTCATCAACGGCACAGTCTACCGGTGGCCGAGTCGACCGGTGGTCGTTGTCTGTATAGACGGTGGCGCACCGGAATATCTTTCCCAGGCTATCGCCTCAGGGTTGGTTCCCACCATCGCCCGCTTTACCAAGGAAGGGTTCTACGGACTTGCCCAGGGCAGCATGCCAAGCTTTACCTGCCCCAACAACATGTCCATTGCCACCGGTTGTTTGCCCAAGGAGCACGGCATCTCCGGCAACTTCTATCTCGACCGGACAACCGGCAACCCCGTGGTAATGACCTCCCCGGAGCTGCTCAGGACAAGAACAATCATGGCGGAATTTTCACGGCATGGAGCAAGGGTGGCCACAGTTACCGCAAAAGACAAGCTCCGCAAACAACTGCAGAAAGATATGGTGTTCGATAACGGCTCGGTCAGTTTCTCCGCCCAGTTTTGTGAGCAATCCACCATCGCCGAGAACGGCATCGACAATCTCGTTGATTTCGTCGGCATGGCCAAGCCTGACATGTATTCCGCGGATCTTTCCTTATTTGTTCTCGATGCCGGGATTGCATTGCTCAAGGACCGTCGCCCGGACATCCTTTATTTGTCATTGACCGAGTATATTCAACATATCTATCCTCCCGATAATGTCGAAGCGATCCATTTTTATCAGCAGCTTGATCGCAGATTCAAACAACTCCAGGACCTCGGCGCGGTTCTCGGCTTAACGGCCGATCATGGTATGGGGGACAAGGCCGATGAAATCGGCGATCCCAATGTCATTTGGCTAGAAGACCTGCTAACTGAACTGTTCGGTGCGGAGGCCTGCACCGTTATATGCCCGATTACCGACGCCTTCGTTGCCCACCATGGGGCCCTGGGTGGCTTTGTTCGCGTGTATTGCCACGACACAGTCGAGGTTGATCGAGTAATCGCCGCCTTGCGTGAAGTCCCCGGCATTGCCAAGGTTTGGAACAGAGAGGCGGTGTGTCAGGAGCTTGAACAACCGTTTGACCGGGAGGCTGATATCGCGGTCATGGCAGACGCCAGAACGGTTATCGGCAGCCGCAAGGAAAATCATGATCTCAAGGCCCTGAAAGGAACTCGTCTGCGGAGTCACGGCAGCCAGTGGGAGGCCGAAGTACCGTTTTTGATCAGCGAACCTCTCAACGAGCAATATGCCGCCAAGGCGAGCCAAGCAAATTTACGCAGCCATCACATCTTCGATTTTGTCATCAACGGGGTATAACCTCAGAAATACCTGTTTGAATTTCCAGGAAGATGCGACTCATTTCCCCCAAGGATCTTGATCGGCGCAACCGCCTCATGAATTTTACTTTAAAACAGCTGCAAATTTTTCTGGGTATTGCCTCAAGCGGAAGCCTGATTGCCACCGCTAAACAGCTGCAAATGACTCAACCGGCGGTGAGTATGGCTCTTGCCGATTTAGAGAACATCCTCGGAGAAAGGCTCTTTGACCGCTGGGGAAAACGCGTCGAAATAAACCAAAGCGGTAAAATGCTCTTGCCAATAGCGAAAAGGATCGTAGCTGGTAGCAGTGAGATTGAGTGGATGTTTGCCGCCGACAACCATCAAGGGTTGTTGCGGCTGGGAGCCAGTTCCACCGTAGCGGCCTATGTCGCTCCACTCCTACTGGGCCGGTTTAACAAAAAATTCCCGAATATCCGAATCAATCTCTTCTCCGGAAATATGGCCAGCACCTTACATCAACTGGAGAATTACGAAATTGATATTGCTTTGATAGCCGGGAATCCACACCATGCCGAGTTTGAGCAGCGACTGCTGTTCCATGACGATATGGCCATTTTCTGTTCCCCGATGCACCCGCTTGCCAGCAAGAAGATATTACGTGTAGACGATTTACTGTCAGCTCAGTGGATATTGCGAGAACCGGGATCTTGGTCGCGGGAACGACTCATCACCGCCTTGGCAACCCATGCTGCCCACCTCGATGTGAAAATGGTGCTCGATAATACCGAGGCAATCAAGCAGGTTGTTCGTCTCTGTCCAACCATAAGTTGCCTGTCGCGCATGGCAATCGCTGCAGATATAGCGGATGGCAAGCTGGTTATCTTGCCCATCGCCGACCTCGATCTCACACGCAGTTTTTACCTCGTTTTTGATAAAAAAAGACATCAAACACGTGTCATCACCGCTTTTCTTTCCTTTTGCGAATCTTCTTTGTTCCAAGAAGCTCACTTGTCACAAGGAGTGTCGTGCGCTGAACTTTATAATTCTCCCCCGCCCATTTGAAAAAACTGTTCTCCACGCACTTCACGGTGTATTCTGGGAATCCTGACTCCTCATCCGGAAAGCATCTGTAGCAACTCTCGTGTCGACCAGTTCCTTCTGCAACCTTGAGAATTTGCAACAATTACCCGTCCCAAGCGGCGGCTATTGCCGCCGTTGCCACAACGAGCACCGCCTCGGCCCCGGCGACACCCTTGCCGCCTGCCGCCGCTTGATGGAGGATCTCGAACGGCAAACCACCATCGACCTGTTCCCCGGCTCCTCCAGCCCCGACCCGGCACTGACCACCGACTACCTGTTCGGTCCGGCGCGCGGCAAAATGTTCGGCATCCTCGAAGGCCGTGACCAGGAAGGACAGCGCAGATTCCTCTATGCCTTTTCCGGACAGTACAACGGCCGCTGGCTGGTTGACGGCTGGGTCCCGCCGCTGTTTGATACGGCGACCTACGCGAGCATCAACGAACCGGCGGAGCGGCGCATCAAGGAGATCGGTGGCGCGATGGCACGATGGCGGGAAGCGGCGGAACACTACCAGCCGCTGCGCCGGGAAAGGGCGGCGCTGTCGCGGCAGTTGATGCGCGACCTGCACCATCTTTACCGGCTGAGGAACTTTCGCGGCGAGGAAGTGTCGATGGCCCAGGCCTTTGTCGGCGGTGGCGGCATGCCCACCGGCACCGGTGACTGCTGCGCCCCCAAACTGCTCGGGGCCGCCCTGCGCCTTGGCCTGTATCCGCTTGGCTTGAGCGAGTTTTACTGGGGCCGGGAAAACCGAGCCGGTACCCGCCACCATGGCGAATTCAGCCCCGCCTGTCCGGAAAAATGCGCGCCGATCCTCGGCTATATGCTCTGCGGTCTTGAATGCCGGGAGGGGCCACGGTGAGCACCATGGCCCTGGAAATCCTCTACGAGGACGCACAGCTGGTGGTGGTGGTCAAACCCGGGGGACTGCTCGCCGTGCCCGGTCGCGGCCCGGACAAGTTCGACTCCCTGGCCACCCGACTGCAAGCTGCCTTTCCGGCGATGATTGCCCAGCCGGCAGTGCATCGCCTCGACATGTACACCTCGGGCCTGATGGTCTTTGCCGTCACCAGCGCCGCGCACCGGCGCCTTTCCATGGATTTTGCCGCCGGACGGGTGGACAAGGGGTATACGGCCCTGGTCGAGGGCGAGATCGACGAGGAAGCGGGCGAGATCCGCCTGCCCTTCCGCCTTGACCCCGACCATCGCCCC
>CAYSON010000244.1:0-779 GCA_964432635.1 uncultured Desulfopila sp. | reverse complement strand
ACTCCACGGCAAGCTCGGCATCAGCCGCTGGCGACGGTTGGCCGGTGAAGGCTGCTTGACCCGCATCGCCTTCACCCCGCTCACCGGCCGTACCCACCAGCTGCGCCTGCACGCCGCCCACCCCCTCGGATTGGCGGCGCCGATCAAGGGCGACAGCCTTTACGGACTAGGCCATGAGGGCGAACCAATGTGCCTTCACGCCGCCACCCTCTCCTTTGACCATCCCGGGAGTGGCCGGCGGCTCCATTTTCAGTCTCCGCCGCCTTTTTGATGAGCGTCGCGGCAACACAGCCATAAATCGCCACTTACCCACTGTCCCTTTTCCTTGCGCAGCCCCTCCTGGCGCTGTTCAAGCACCCGCCAGCCGCAACTCTCGGCAACAGCCCGCACATACCCGGGGTGGTGCGCGAACCGCCCGGTACCCTGCAACCTATACCCCTCCCCCGACCATCTCTCGGTGGAGAAGGCAAACAAGGCCTCGGGTCGCATTTTCGCGGCAAGCAGGGTGAAGGTGGCGCCGAGCTCGCCGACATAGGCGAGGACATCAGCGGCCAAGGCGAAATCGCGGCTGTCCGCGGTTGCTTGTACAAAGCCGTCAATACTCGAAACGTACAGGTGACCATAGAGGTTTTTGGCCGCCGCCAGCTCGAGCATCCGAGGCGACAGATCAACCCCGTCGAGAACCTCGACAGCATCGGCGAAGGCCTCTCCGCCAAGACCGGTGCCGCAGCCGAGATCAAGGCCGTGCTGAAAACGGCGGCCAGGAGCGTGCTGTTCAA
>CAYSON010000243.1:0-5798 GCA_964432635.1 uncultured Desulfopila sp. | reverse complement strand
ACCCGGATCACCCCAGGCGTTGGGATGGGTCTCCGACCATTTGATTGCCGCGAAGAGATTGTCTCGCGAACCTTTTGACCCGGCAATCATCTTGAACAGGTCACTGCCCTCGGCACCGTTATCGCCGAAGACGATAAAAATGGTATTCTCGTACTCGCCGATCTTCTTGAGATGATCAATCAGCCGGCCGATGTGAAAATCGAGGTTTTCCACCATCCCGGCATACAGCTCCATTTTTTTGCCGAGAATGGCCCTGGCGGCAGGGGCGAGAAGGACCGGGTCGGGCACGAACCACATCCGCTCGGCAAGCTGCGTGCCTGGAGGCATAATCCCCAGTTCGATTTGTCGTTTAAGACGCGCCTGCCGTACTGCGTCCCAACCGATATCATATTCGCCGACATGGCGGCTCCGCCATTCCTGCGGCAGATGGTACGGATCATGGGGCGCCTGGTGGGAAACATAGGCGAAGAAGGGCTTTCCGTCGCCGTGATTGGCGTCGATGAATTCGATCATCTTGTCGGTATAGGTCTTGGTCGCGTAATAATCATCCGGCAGTTTGGTAAGATAGCGGCCATTCTCGGTAAAGACCGATGACGGTGAGGCGGCAGTGAAATTGGTCATATCCCAATAGCTTCCAGCCCCATCGAGCAAGGAGAAATCGCGTTCGAAGCCGCGGGCTGCCGGAATCAAATCGGGCGCTTTTCCCAAATGCCATTTCCCCACCATGTAAGTATGGTACCCAGCATCCTTGAGAAGTTCCGGCAAGGTCGCCACCTGTTTATTGAGGTAGCCCTCGTAGCCGGGGACATCCCGTTGATTGGGCGCGGTCCACTCGTCCATATTGCCGAGGCCGTTGACATGGGTATCGACGCCGCTGAGCAGGGTCGAACGAGTCGGCGAACACGATGCATGGGTGTAGAAGTTGGTGAAACGAACTCCGCCCTTGGCCAGGGAGTCGAGATTCGGCGTGGCGATTTCACCGCCAAATGCCCCCATGTCGGAGTATCCAAGGTCATCGCCGAGGATAAGAACGATGTTCGGTCGCCGGGGAGTATCGCTCGCCGCCTGGGCGGTTTGCAAAAAACACCCCGCCATAAGGATGCAAGCGGCGATCATCCGGCCTATCGGAAGGAAAGTCAGCGTTGCTGTCCGCGGACTTCTTGGCCGGCCGTCAGTGTCTCCACCGCAGCGTGCATGGCCGGGAGCCATTCTGAGGCGATCCCTTCCGCATCCAATCAAGTTCTCTCCCATTTTCTCATCTCCTGTGAGCTTTCAATAGCGTTTATGCAAAACCTGTTCGATAAAGCTGAGTTGAGCAGCTTGTCTGCTCAAACGAAACTTATACCCTTGTGGTGTAAGTAATAGCTTACTGGTATGCCAATTATCAATGTATTCCTGAGCGGATGGCACCAAAGATCGTGGTGGGCCAACTTATTTCGGAAACAAAAATGTCAGCTGCCCCCTTACTCCCCAGCCCTCAGGACCGTTATCCGGTGATTCGGCCCAGTACTTTCCGGCCACGGCCAGTTGAAGAATTTGGGGGCCGATCTTAAACAGCTGTCCTGCCTGAACAATCACAGGAACCTGCCATTGATCAGCTTTCCAATCGTAGGTGGATTCCGTGTAGGCGCCAATAGTCGTATGTGTCGTGGTGGTGTAGCTCATGAAAGGCTGCAGGGAAGTGACACTGATTTCGTCACGATCATCGTCACCAGCCACGGACCAAATATGGCTTGAGAGCAGTCCGACTGTCCATGGCCCGGTTTGCTTCAGCACCACGGCCGTTGGCCCGACACCCCACTTTTCGGTGCCGAGCACGTCCTGGGTCGCCGTCGGCAGCAGAAAGACCGGCCCCGCACCCCAAATCAAGCCGCCAGCGGTCGGCGACTGCGGCGAGAAGAACAGGCTCTCGGTGATGTCGCCGAGACCCGACTCGTTCAGCGCGGTTACCGGGAAATCCTGCTGATCGATGAGCGGAGCGATGGTTCGCGTGATCAGGTTCCAGTCTTCATTCAGCGAGAACGGGATCACCGGTTGCACGACCAGCGTGTTTCTTGAGGCCCCGTCGTTGGCCCCGCCGTATTCATCATAGTTGTACTGCAACGGCACGCTGATCAGCGAAGCCACCGGGTTCGACAGCTTCTTGGCCAGTTCTGTCGCCTCATCGTCCTGTGCCTGGGCCGGAATAGCCAGCGCCAATCCGATCATTGTCAGAGGAAAAATCCGTCTGTTGCAATTCATTGTCACATCCTTTTTGGTTGTACTATCTTGATATTTCTTTGAGAAGCGACTCAGCATCCTTGTGCCGGGGATTCTTTTCAAGAATGGCGTTTAAGTATGTCATGGCTTCATTTTTATCACCATTTTGGTTCAGATAGAAGGCAAAAGTATAGCTATAGTTCGCATCCTGCGGCCTGAGGTTTGAGGCTTTTCTGCACCAGTTCACTGCCTCACCGATGCGGTCTTTAGCGGTGATGATGCAGAGATTGTAGGCAGCTTGGGCCATCTGGGAGTTGGCCGTGAACGCTTTCTTGAGGTGCGCCTCTGCTGCCGTCAGGTCACTTTTTTGCGCTTTCAAAAGCCCCATGTTGAAGTTGGCCTCGGCACTGTCGGGTGACTGGTCGAGTGCTTCCAAGAGGATTTTTTCTGCTTTTTCAACCTCTCCCATCTGGGCATAAGCGATGGAACTATTGACCATCGCCATGATGGCCCGAGGGTCAAGCTGCAGCGCCGTCTGATAAGATGCTACAGCCTTTTGCTTCTCGCCCCGGTTGAGCAGGTAGTTGCCCATGTTGTAATGTGAGGTCCACTGGTCCGGTCGCGCTGTGATGGACGCCAGGTATTCGTCAGTGGCCATTTTGATCTGCGCCTGATAAACAGGCGGCACAGTTATCTTGGAGAAAACAGATATCCCTTCCGCTGCCCGAACTCTGACCAGCCGGTATTCGTCATCCGTTGCCACGATCAGAGCCTGCAGACTTTCCACGGAGGGAATGAGTCCCAGCGCCTGAAATGCCGCACCACGGACGAGGGGCGACGGATCTTTCGTTGCCGCGAGCAGCGTAACGACAACCTCTTTATCCTGCGCTGGTGGGATCAGTCTGATCAGTGAAGCGGCAAAGATTTCGTCACGTTTGGGGTCATTGATATAGGCCAGCATCTCAGGCAATTTCGTCCAATCGCTCTTACGGGCCATATCGATCAGGGAGGCGCGTTTGAGGAGCGGAGCTTGATAATCCCGAACGCGCCATTTTCGCACAAAAGAATCAGCCCAGGATGCGTCCTTGTCCTTGTGGCAAATATTACAGGCATTGGGCGATTTATAGGCCAAGGTCGCCGCCGGTGCCGGTGGAAGCATCGAATGATCGCTCCGGTTCATCCGTGCGAAAGCGGACATGGGCATGTGGCAGGAAATGCACTTGCTACCATCACTTGTCGCAGCATGGTGGGTGTGCTCTTCCGGGTCCTTCACCTTGTCCTCATGGCAGGGCAGGCAGGCATTGTTGAACAGTTCCTTCTTGAAGCGGTAACGGCCGCTGGAGGTGTGGCAGTGTACGCAGTCGAGTTTGCCTGACTTCACACAGGGACTCATACTCCATGAAGTGAGCGTGTAGTTCTCTCCCAAGTCTCGCCCGTCGACATAGTAATCGGGGTCTTCCAACGTTATGAGATCGAAATGGTCGTAGAACCGCTCCTTAGGCTGGTATTCAGCGGTCAGCCTGCTCGACTTGGCGTGACAACTTGCGCAGAGATCGTTACGTTGCACTTTTGTCATGGTCTTGGTGCTGATGATTCGTGGCTCCGGTAGCGGCTGTCCTTGGGGAGTAGCTTTGGCGATTTTGTTGTGCTCGATTGCCGAGCCGTGACAGGTTTCGCAGTTGATGCCCGGCTCGGCCCAGGTTGTGTGATATGTGTCAGTTTTTACGTCGTAGTTGGTCGAGAGTTGACTCACATGGCAGTTGTAGCAGGCAGTATTGAACGTATAAGAGTAATCCCTCCAATCCACCGCTTCACCCACTTCTCCACCGGGGAAATGGCGCATGCCGCTGGCCGCGGTGTCGAACCATTCCTTCTTGTTGACGTCATAGGCGACAGGAAGGGTCTGCAGCCTTCCTTTACTGAAAGATGTGAGGAAGTAGAAAACATTCTTGCCGCCAAGAACATGTTCGATCTTGAATTTTTTCGTTCCTTCCCGACCCCTCTCAATCACCACACCTTCATGAATGTCGGCTCGATATTTCTCTTTCCCTATGGCAATATCTTCATGCTGAGGCTTGAGGTGGTTATTGGCGAAGGCAGCGGAATAGGATTGCATGGCCAGTCCGTGCATCGACGTAGACCAGAGCTGATAGAACCGATCATGGCACTCGCGGCAACTCGACGAACCTGCATAGGAGGAGGGCTGACTCCCCTCAGCCCATACTTGTCCGGTGCTGATCAGTAACAGAATACATAGAACTCCGACACATCGCATTGTGATCCTCCTGGTACAGGCCCCTCCAGAAATTGTGCTTCGACTTCTTCAGTGCGGCCAACTTTCTGAAAAATAGCCGGTCAGTTTCATTAAAAGTGGAAGCCAACACCCATGATCGGCCCGCTCATTTCAAACTTGACAGTTGTATCATTTCTCATGGCAGCCCTCCGCGAAAATAGGTTGTTGTGACCTTATGTCACAATCTATTTTAACAGAAGGTGGGGTGGCGTTGGCACCTGTTAGACATTATGTCTGTATATACGAATCCGTGTGATGACGGTGACCTGCCGTGACGGATGGCTCTATTTGCCTTCCCCAGGACTCACTGAAAAACCGCCGACTTGAAGTCGGCGGGCTTGCTAATCGCGGACTAAAAGTCCAGCAATACCGGCAGGCTTCGCAGCCGGTTTAAGGTTCGACGTCAAACCCATCCGATGGCTTCGGTTCAAAATGGAGCGAAAGATACTCCTGAATCATTTCCTTCGTCATTTCGCCTGGGGTGACACAGAAATAACCTCGCGCCCAAAAATGCTGGCCCCAATACCGCTTCTTCACTTGCGGAAACTCTTCGAATATCTTTCGATGTTCTGCCTTTCACCCATCGCATGATGTTTGACGGCGAAATATCAGGCGGTGCCGACACCAGAATATGGACATGATCCTTACTGACCACTCCTTGCAAGATCTGGATCTCGTACCGCTCACAGGTTTGACGGACAAGCTCCCTTACACGGATCGCAAGATCCCCTACCAGCATGGCATAACGGTATTTGGTGACCCAAACGAAGTGGTACTCGATTTTGTATTTTGTGTGGCTACCTTGGCGATATTCCATGACCGCCAGTATAAATCAGCTGCTAGCAGAATGCTACCCGCCTGAAAGGCGGGGGTTTAAACCCTTTTTTTCGGACGAATTAAGAATAAAACCGGAGCGGTAATTTTGATTTTTCGGATCATGGCACTCTTCGGATCTGCCTTCGGAAGGCAAGGGTATGTGTTTAGTGAAAATGTACCATAGATGCTTGGAGGAGGAACAGCAGGTTTTTTTGCAGTGTTAAGCAGCTGCTTTTTGCGGCAAACCTAAAAATCGGTTCTCTGATCGGAACCGCTCCAAGTTTGATTTTCAGCGTAGCTGTTTCTCTCTGATCTTGCAAGATTTGTCCTGGCAATCCTTGTTTGGAAAGCTCAGCTCAATGTTAACCCTATTCCTGAGAGGATAGGATCGGCTAATACCAGAGAATTGTTCAGAAATGGAGCAACTGCAAAGAAGAGCTTACCAAAGAGAATCTACAATTGAGGTGTAAGCGTTCCACCCGGCCTGCGG
>CAYSON010000242.1:4630-5826 GCA_964432635.1 uncultured Desulfopila sp. | reverse complement strand
TCTCCCCGACGCCCCCCCGCAACCCAAGGGAGAGGCGGGGGGCAGTGTTGCCGTCTCTACCGTCGATGTGCAAGCCATCTCCTTCCAGAATGGCTCCATCGTTCTCCACGACCCGCGGCTCAAACCAAAATGGCAAGGCAAGGTCAGCGCATTGTCCGGATCGATAGAAGATATCAACTCCTCGAAACTCAGCGACGGCGGTTCCTTTTCCTTCACCGGCAGCCTGCAGGACACCCCTTTCACCCTTAATGGAATTATCAAGGTTTACTCATCTGACGAAACCGGGGAGTACCGTTTAGCACTCGACAGCTTTCCCCTCAGCCATCTGCAGGAGCAACTGACGTCGCTTTCCGAGATCGACAGCAAAGCCGGTTTCTGCACTTTGAGCCTGGACGCCGGCCCCAAGGATGGCCAATTCCACCAGAGCGGCGCTCTGACCGTCGCTAAGGTCAAGGCAACCTCGCCAACTTCCGATTCCGCCTTGGCTCTAGCCTTGCTCACCGACAACAACAACACCTTCACCCTCGACTTCGATTTTTCCGGCGCCGCCGCCTCGGGTAAAGCATCGCTGGTCGAGGAACTATCGTCTCTCCTCCAGACCAAGATCATCAAGGCATCGGTGTCTCCGCTGCTGCTCGCCTCCGGGAATTACGCCGATCTCATCGGCAACGAATTGATCGCCTTCGAACCCGGACAGGCGACTTTAAGCGATGGCGGCAAGGTGATCCTCGGTCGCTATATCGAGCTGTTACAGACCCACCCCTTGCTCGGGCTTGAGTTCTCAGGGGGAATCGATCGCGACACTGATGTGCCCATACTCAAAGAACAATTGATGATCAGGGAACGCCAGCGGGTGGAGGAGGAAAATCGTAAACGCTACGAAGAATGGTTGCGGGAGAAGGCGATCTTTGACCAAAAGATAGCGGATCAGCAAAAGAAACAGGCCGCCAAGGGCAAGACGGGAGAGCCGCCGCCTCCTCCGGCAATGCTCAAGGACTATCTCCCCGTGCAACCCAAAGCAGTCCAGGTCGATAATGCCATGCTGCTTGATCTCGCTCGAAAGCGCGTGCAGCTGCTGCTGCAGCTTTCCGAGCAATACCAGATCGCGGCGAACCGCCTCACTGTTGAACCGCTCAAGAAAGTGCCAAGCGACCCGGACAGTCAGAGCGGCCCGTGGGTCAGAGTCGCTCTGATGT
>CAYSON010000242.1:0-4620 GCA_964432635.1 uncultured Desulfopila sp. | reverse complement strand
GCAACGGCGCTGCCTTGAGTCATGACTATCAGACCACCAAGTAAGGCGGACATCCTGAACGCCAGGCGAGCCATCCGCTAAGGATATGGCCAGTATCCATGATCACTTCGCTGCTTGACCATACCCCGTTACAGTCCGCCATCACGCTCCTCGCCGGGGTATCTCTGGCAACGTTCGTTATCAGTCTGCTCCTCTTGCCGCTGGTGGTGGCCCGGCTGCCCAGGGAGTGCTTCCTCAAGCTGCAGGACCCATCCACACCAAAACGTGAAACGAATCCGTTCAGGATCCTCCTGCTGGTGCTGCGCAATGTACTCGGCATGATTCTTCTTATTGCCGGGATAGTCATGCTCTTCCTGCCTGGCCAGGGCTTGTTGACCATGCTCCTTGGCATCCTCCTCCTCTCCATCCCCGGCAAAGCAAAATTGGTGCTGCGGCTGACAGCCTCTCCCGCGATTCGCACGGGCCTTGATTGGCTGCGCCAGAAAAGCGGAAAACCACCGTTTCTCTGGCCGCAGGCATCGCCCTGCGATCAGGGCAGTGGCGCAAACGGTCGATAAAGCGGGTCACCGACCAACACCATCTGCCACGACACATGGGGCAACGAGACCAGATAGGCCTCCCCGAGGCTGAGGTGACCCTGCAGGAGTAACCCGAAAAAGAGTTCCGGTAAGGGAAAGCCCTGTACATAGGGTTCATGAACCGGACCGATGGTGGCGGCCACGCCTTTGGCCAACAGTTTGATGCACCACACCGAACTGCTGCGATCGCGCAAAGTGGTGCATTCGGAACTGGCGATATGGTAGGCAATGGCGCCTCGGTTCCAGGAAAAGGCATCGACATAGCGCCCGAGCGAATACCAGCCGGCGTACAGGGCGGCATCGGGGCAGTCGCCGCCGGCAAACAGTTCATCGCGGCTGTCGAGGGTGGTGGCCAGCCGCTGTGCAGCCGCTTCGGCGGCTCGGTGCAGCGACAAATCGTACCGTTGATACCCGCCCATCCCAGCACTCTCAGTTGGCCGGGGCCATCGTGCGTCGAAATAGGCCCTGCCCTGCAGCCCGATCTTTTCCACCTCCAGGCTATCATCGATGAGCCGTCGCACCGTTGGTACATCCGGCCCATCCAAACGGCAGACCAGCACCACCTCGTCTCTTCTGATTGCCAGGTCTTGTCCCTGAAAACCAAGGAAGAAGGGATTGGCCAGCCACCCGGAAAGCGGATAGCTGGCCTCTCGTTTAACCAGAGCCAGTTCAGAATCGACCGAGGCCCGCTGGTCGAGCTTTAACAAGGCTTCGAGTCTGCTCTTGTACTCGTTTTGTATAACCGCGGGACTGTTACCTTTGTTTGATTGCTCTTTGGCGCTCTTGGCCTCTTGCCGACGCAAGCGCTGCAGCTCTTCGCTCTCGTCCCAAGTCGGTTGCGGCGGCTCGACCTTGAGGGGAACCCCGTGCAATAGCACCACTGCCTCGGTACGCCGTGGCTTGCGCAGGGTGATGGCCGTCGCCACCTCTTTTTTCAGCAATTCATCGAACTCCTCCCTCGACATGGTCTCATTGAGCGTCAAGGACAGGCGCAGCAGGTTGCTTTCGGGAATATTCCGTTTTTCCATGTAATAGCGGGCAAGATCCTCGCTCTCGGCCATGCGCTGGTTGACAACCACCAGCACCTCCTCTGCCTCCAGTGCTCGAACCGGCCACGCAGCAACCGCTGTGAGGACTGAAAAAACGACGACAACACCAAGATATTTTGGGAAGATCATAGGTTCTCGACACAACACCGCTGGAAAAGTTCAGAAAAGAGAATTTTTTCGTAAAACTGGAAATATCCTGTTATTTTTTCAACTGACATATATAATACCAGGACAACTCCTTAGGGTGGTGGGTTTTTCTTTACGTTTCGCAAAACCGGATTACACAACACGATGAAAGCAACGCAGCTCGACATAGAACGGGTCGTTTACAATCAGAAGAGCCTGCTCGAAGCCATCCCGGAAATGGTTCTTCTGGTAGTGGGCGATCAGTGGGTCGAATATATGAATCCCAGCGCCGTTGGCTTTTTCGGTGACCTCAGACGCCATACTCTAGGAGAAAATTCGACCCAGCAATCCACCGCCAGAGCCCTGCTCAAGATGGCGCAGCAGGTCCTCGACAACAAGCAATTGGGCAAAACTCTGGAGGCCACCTATCAAGGCCACCACCTCGAATACACCCTGTCTCCGTTCCACGGGTATAAAGGCGATTCCCTCTTCTGGTTCTTTATTCGCGATCTTACCGATTCCAAGCGGCAACTTGAGGAGTTGTCGCAGTTTCACAACAGTATCGAAACCATCCTCTCCCACAAGATCAGCGAACTCAAAGAAAGCGAACGTACCCGGCAAATGCTCGCCAGCGAGCTCAATTCGCTCAAGGAGCACCTCAAGGAACAGCCGGCGGAAGGCAAGATGGTCGGCTCGAGCCGTGCTCTCAGCGAGCTGCGCGATATGGTTTTCCAGGTGGCAAAATCGGACGCCACCATCCTCATCACCGGAGAGTCGGGCACCGGTAAGGAACTGGTGGCCAACCTCATCCGTGAGAGCAGCAATCGCAGCAACAAGCCTTTTCTAAAGATCAACTGTAACACCATCAATGACAGTCTGCTCGAAAGTGACCTTTTCGGTCATGAAAAAGGTGCTTTCACCGGTGCCGACGGCAAACGCAAGGGCAAGTTCGAGGTTGTCGACGGCGGCACCATCTTTCTTGACGAAATCGGTGACATCAGTCCGCGCATGCAGGCGGCGCTGCTGCGAGTCCTGCAGGACGGAGATATAATTCGGGTAGGCGGAAATAGTCCGGTAAAAGTTGACGTGCGGGTCATTGCCGCCACCAATCTTGATCTGTCGGCGATGGTTCATAAGGGTACCTTTCGCCTCGATCTCTATTATCGCCTCAACATCATCAACATTTCCATTCCGCCCCTACGGGAACGCAAAGATGATATCGTTGACCTCACCACCCATTTTATCCGTAAATACCGCCAGGCATTTAAAAAAGACATCAACTTTTTGCCCCAGTCAATTCTCGACCGCCTCTTGCAGCATAACTGGCCCGGCAACGTGCGGGAATTGGAAAATGTCATCCAACGCGCTGTATTGATGGCAAAAAACAATATTATTACCGAGAGCGAGTTGCTCTTCGACGCCCACGCAAACGGCGAGAACCTTTCGCCGCAAAAGAACTACCTCAACCACCTTGACAGTCGCAATCTCAAGGACGTGGTGGCTGAGGTGGAGAAGGATATCATCCTCCATAGTCTTGAAAAAAATCATGGAAATGTCGCGGAAACAGTCAAGCAGCTCGATATCGGCAAGACTGCCCTCTATGACAAGATGAAGCGGTACAACATTTCACCAAAGGCGCTCAAATAAAAAGGGATCAGGCACCCCATTTGCATAAATTTTTGGTAGATAGCTTTCACAAGGCATAACGTATTTATCTCTCGACGTACCACATGGCCTCTTCTCTCCTGCATCCTTTCCGGCACTGCCCCTTTTGGTCGGAAACCTCGAAGAAATGCCGCATCTGCCAAGGCGGACTGTTCATCCCTTTGGATGAACATATCGAGATCTATTGCACTACCTTATCCTATCCGCAATGCATGCAGTACACCCTTGAGCATGACCATCATCAGCTACAAACGGACAGAAAACGGGACCTGTCCCGAAACCGCCGGCTTCTTCCCCGCGTCGAGGCCCGCTGGAAAATTACCTTGGTGCGGCTGATCACCACCGGCACTGTCGTTTCACATTTTTCCACTTTAGCGGAAACACTCGACCTGAGTCGCGGCGGAATGCGACTCACTACCCGCAAACCGCTCCCCGACTCATCCCTACTGACCTTCTCCTTCGACCACTCCTTTCCCAAAAAACTTGATGACGCCACCGGGCAGGTGATGTGGTGCAATAAGGAAATCGACAATCCCGGTTACCAGGCGGGCATTGCCTTTCAGGAAGAAACCACCAGGGAGGCCGTGGCCGCCTATCTCGACCTGCATCAGCCTCTTCAGTAGCACCCACACCACCCCTGGTCAGCGGCGTGCCGATTTGGCCACGATGACAATCAGCACCAGTACCGGCAGACCCATCAACGCGGTAAGAAGAAAGAATTGCTCATAACCGAGGGCGGTTACCATCGTTCCGGAATAGCCGCCGACCACCTTGGGCAACAGGGTCATCATCGAGCTGAACACGGCATACTGCACTGCGGTAAAGCTGATATTGGTGAGACTCGACAAGAAGGCAACAAAGGCGGTGGCGGCGATGCCGGCGCTGAGATTGTCGGCACCGATGACGATGGTGAGCAGCGTCACGTTGCTCTCTGTTGCGGCAAGAACCATAAAGAGCAGATTGGTCGCCGCCGAGAGAAAGGCTCCAAGGAAAAGGATCCGATCGATTCCGAAGCGCAGGGTCAAGATCCCGCCGAGAAATCCTCCAATGAGCGTCATGGCCAGGCCAAAGGATTTAGTAACACCGGCGATCACGCTTTTACTAAAACCCATATCAATATAGAAGACGTTGGAGACGACGCCGAGGACGATATCGGATAGCCGGTAACAGCCGATGAGGAGTAAAAAGAGCAGGGCCGTCCG
>CAYSON010000241.1:0-5842 GCA_964432635.1 uncultured Desulfopila sp. | reverse complement strand
GCCAATGACGTTGATACCGGCATCGGTGATGGCACGGATGCGGCTGGCGACCCGCACTCCGCCCTCGAGTTTGACCGCATCCACATCGGATCCCTTGAGGAAGCGGACGGCATTATCCACCGCCTGGACATCAGAAGACTGATAGGCTCCGAAAGGCATGTCTCCGACGATAAAACAGCCTGGCGCTCCCCGGCGTACCGCATCGCAATGGGCGATGCACTGCTCCATGGTGACCGGCACCGTGCCGTTATAGCCATAGACGCACATTCCCAGGCTGTCTCCAACCAGGATCATGTCCATTCCGGCGGCCTCGGCAAATTGGGCAGTGGGGAAATCGTAGGAAGTCAGCCAGGCGATCTTCTCGCCGCTCGCTTTCATCTGATAGAGGTCGAAAATGCTTTTTCTCTTAGCCATACCAATGCACCTGTCATATGTATTGATCTTTTCGGTCTGGTTTCATCTTGAGAAACCGCCTGTTCCAGTCTGCGCAGGGAGATTGCAGTTGTGCTTCTACGGGGATATCATGAAAAGTCTGCTACGGTTTTGTTGTCTGGTGAAAATTCTTGCGGCTTTGGCTGGCCGACGACCTCCACCCAGGGGTGCTGTCGCCTTCAGCAGCAGAAAGTGAAGATCCGCATATCACCCCCAGCCTTTTTCTCGAACTGCGCCTAAGGAAAGTCACAACCCATATTCATGGAAATGCGAACCTGTGATGCCATTTTTTCCTAAGTATTCGAATTGTTTTATTCTCATATTTACCCCTCTTATTGAAATTGACCTGCAGTCGGCTCTCCACCTTCTGCGTCTGCGAATCCTCATTCTGGATACCGTTCTTAACATATGACGCGTAGCATACTACACACTATTTCGCATCTCAACTGGTTTTTGGTGACAGTCGCCAACATTTCCCCTATTTTTGAACCCCCTACCTTCTTACGCGGCTATGGCCCGTCCCGTGGATAAACTGAGGATTAGTGGTAATCAACAAAAGGAATCGACATTCAATACTTGCATCTTTCTATAAGTTCATCATCGACAGAGTACTGCCCTCAACAATCCCAACAGATTCTAGGAAATCAAGGATTGATCTGCCCGATATTGAATTCAATGATAGGAATTTTTGTAAGGATGATAGAACGAATCAAACAGCACTTCATGTGCCTGGAGATTGTCTAGGCTGCATAAGTGTCCGCAAAGGCTGTAAGCCCTTTGACGAAGCACTCCATAGGCACATTCATGGAGCCCGCTCCGGCCTGCCCACCATCGACATGGCCGATCCCTCCGTGACTCGTGGGGGTGATACCTGTGGATACAACGCGGCGCATGTCAATGCCGACGGGCAGGCACTTGAAGTCGAGCCAAGGGATCGGCGTCCACTCATGCGACCCAAGGGAGATACGGCGGGCGTCCTCGGTGCGACGGATGGCTTCCTGAAAATCGCCGCCGGTGAGTCGGACGACCATCGGGCCTGCCGCAGCGGCCGGGCCGCCGAAGCCATAGGTTTCCACCATGCAACTATCGCCGATATATTGCGTCGCCTGGTCGTAAGTCCACTCAGGATTCAGTAGCATGCCGGTGCACTTGGGGCAGGGAGCGGTGAACCACTGATCGCCCATTCCACTAAATTTACAGCCGAATTCATAATCGTTTCCGCCCATGGCGATCAACACAGTGGAGTAGGGAATGCCCTTCGCTGCTTCCATCACTGCCGTAGCGCCACCAATAAACGTATGCAGGAATAAACGGTCGGCTAAGCTGAGAAATTTTACTACCTGATGGCGAAGTTCCCACGGAATCTCCAAATCCATCACCGCGGGAATAAGCTGCAGCGCCAGGATAGCACTGGAGGCGATCTGGCGGCTGTGGTTTTCGTCGCCCATGCTGGTGGCGCGGGCGAGGATATTGCGCAGATTGATGCCACCGAGGGCTGCCACCGTCTTGCTCATGACTGGGGCTAGCACCTCATCGAACCAGGTTAGCCGCTTTTCGACGTTGGCGTTGTAGACACCCCAGCGCAAAGCCTCGGTGGTAGGCCCTTCATGAAAAGTGCAGGTGCCGCGCTTGCCGGTAACTGTGTCTTCAACCACCTGTAGCGGAGTATGGGCCGCCACCGCATAGGCGGCCCCTCCGGCACTTTGATAATCAAGCAGCGGCGCTATCTTGATCTCACCACTCAGTACCATGTTCCATGCCTGATCCGACGTCTTGGCTAACCCTTCGTGCACGGCAGCGCCACAGATGGCGGTTTGCACGAAAGGTGTCGCGTTTTTCGGATCCAGCGGCGGGCCAGCATGCAGTATGAGGTTTGGCGCGAAATTGGGCAGGCAATCTTTAGCCATCTGGACGCCCACCCACGTCGGCTGCGCACTGGTAATAATGTTGATCGCTTGCTGATTGGCGGAATCTATCTTCGCCTTGATGTTGGTTTGCGTGGTCATCTTCGCCTCCAGGTATTCATATGAAAAGTGTTATAGCCCACCTAGTCGCGTCAAAAGATCAACGAGCGGTTTTTGGCCCCCGGCGGGAGGCTTCCACTCGACCTGCTCGACCTTTACGCCCTGCGCGCGCATGGCGTCTGCAAAGTGCTCCACCCCGACATTGATGACTTCTAGTTCCTTGCTGAACAACTCTTGTGTTTCTTTTGACATACAAGCCTCCTCGAGACATTCGTTTACCGATTGCAAGCGTACTGGGCAATGAGGCCAGCCAGGCGGGCGGCCTGACCATTTGACGGCATCAGCACCACACCCGCGTCGTGTAGAACCTGTTCCTGTAGGGCCAGGTTCTGTGGGTCGTCCTCGGTGCCACAGACAGCGGCAATTACCGACAGGTACCCTCCCCGGGCGGCACAGTCGGCCTTTATCTGTTTGATTTCGGAGATAACAGAGCCTGCCGGGTCGGGGTTCAGCGCCGGACCAAGAATGAAGTCCATAAGCAGTACGGCCATCTGCGGATCGGTGCCTTCGCGAAGGATGGCCTGCCGTATTGGCTCCGGATCAATGCCGGGATGGGCGCGCCCCTTGGTAAATTCCTCATCGCCGAGGTCGATAATGGAATGTTCTAGCGACACGCGCGAATTCCAAAGTTTCTTTTCGGATACCAAGGGTGCATTGGAGTAGACATCGCCGATGGTCTCACGCATCAACGACATCGCCTCTTCCGCAAACGTGCCGCCGATGAACAGGCCTCGCAGGTAGCGCTGTGCGGGGGACATCTGCGCTGTTTCCTTGGCGACAATGGCTGCGATCGCTTGATCGGGGAGAGTAAATTTTTTCTGTCGCAACGGGCGGCCGAGGACAAGATCGACGGCTTTGCCTGCGGCATCCTCGGAATCGACGGCGGCGACAGCGCCCGCCTGCACTATGACGGAAGGGTCTCCCCCAATAAAGTAGACGACCACGGGCTTTTTGCACTTGCGAATGCGGCTCAAAATTTTCGGCAACGTACCCGCGCCGGGCGTACGGGAGACCAGGACAATAACCTTGGTTTCCGGGTCTTCATCGAGGGCATCGATGCCCATGAGCATCGCAAGGCCGCCGACCTCATCTTTCAGATCCTTGCCACCTACCCCGAGCGCCTGAGAGATACCAACGCCTTCTTTGTCGGCCAGTACGGCTATTTGCTGCGTGCCGCTGCCGGAGGCCCCGACAATGCCGATAGCCCCTTTGCGGGCCTTGCTGGCAGTGCCCAAGGCAATGCCGTTGAGGTTTGCTACGCCACAATCCGGTCCCATGCAGAGCAGACCCCGTGACTGAGCGTATTCCTTTAGCGCACGCTCCTGGTGCACAGGCACGTTATCGCTGTAGATAAAGACATGCAGTCCGGCGGCCAGGGCTTTTTGGGCTTCGGCGGCGGTGTATTCGCCTGGTACGCTGATGACGGCAAGGTTGGCGTGTGGCATGGCTTTCAATGCGTTGGTGAAATCATAATTGATGGGCACGCCCGGACGGCTTGATTCACGCTGCGTGAAGAGGGTCTCCATCTCAGTAATCGCAGCAGCGATAACAGCATCGGAATCGGCCTCAATGGCGACCACCAGGTCGTTGACCGTCGCCCGGGCGCCCTCGTCGTTGATTAGGCCGAGGTCGTCGAGGATCATCTTGTTCGCATCGGTGGCCATTGAAACCATCGCTTGGCGAACGCCTTCGATATTTCGCAGCGTGGCAGAGATGCGCATCAATTGAATCGAATCACGATAGTCATTCGCGCGGACTGTCAGGATTTTCGGCATTATGATTCTCCTTATTGTGAATACATTCCCAGTATGGCACCCAAGGCCATTTCGCGCCCGGAAGTGCTGCCGATTGATGTCATGAGCCCTGCAGTTCGGATCGTCTCCGCCGTTGATCCGGTGGAAAGAGTTTCAATAAATTCTGATAGCCTTTCACCAACCATGCCTCGCGCGGCGTAAGTTAAATAAACTGCCGATATGCGCGTCGTTTTACGCTGCGCCTCATCTGCAACGGCAGCCGCAAGGGATTCCGTCATGAGAGGCGATCTGAGCATGCTTAAGGCGCCCAGCATGCCGACCAGAACGTCATCACCAGATGGCGTCATCCCAATGCCTAAGCCAAGCAAACGGCGGGACTGATCAATGAAGGCCACCCTGTCCTGACGTCTAGCCGCTCGAATTAATCCGACAATTTTAGGAATTGCCGCCTGACAGAGATGGGACAATTCGGGGATGGCATCGGTGTCGCCTTGCAGTATGGACGAAACGAATGGCAACAACGGAAGCAAGCCCTCATCATTAGCGCCTTCCGTCAATCTCTTCACGGCAGCATGGCAATGTTCATCCACCCCAGCAACAAAACGGGCCGCGTCAATGGTTCTTCGCGGCTCATAGACTTTGGCATCGCCTAAGGCCACGGCCCAGCGTCGTGATGGCACCCAGAACTGCCGTTGCGACAGCAATATTCGATCGCCTGGGTGCAGGCTGGATGAACAGAGGCTCTCGGTATCTACTACGGCACCGCATGGGATGTTCCCATAGCCACTGGCGATCAGGCAGCAGAAATTGCCATCCTCCTCCTCCCAGTTGACCGCCCTCTCAAAGACGCTGTGGATTTTCCCCAAGCGCCACTGAGCCGTTAGCCGATCGACGACCGGCATGCCGATGGAAATTGCAGTTATCATGTGCAGAAGACCATCTCTTCGGGCGTTAGGTCGCGCCCATATTCGACCACTTTCTTAGTGAAATAGGCTACCACCATCTCTTCATTCGTCGGTATCACCATTGCCGTGACGGGCGAGTCCTCCGTCGATATCAACGTTTCCTCACCCCGGCAGACGCTGTTACGCCTGGCATCCAGCTTCACCCCCATAAATTCCATCCGCTCAAGGCAGCGACTGCGAATCTCTGCACTGTTTTCGCCGATACCGCCGCTCACGACGATGCAGTCCACCCCACCCATGCTGGCAGCTAAAGCGGCGATGTGCTTACGTACGCCGTCACAAAACAAGTCTACGGTCATCCTCGCCCGGCCGTTACCCGTTTCGGCCGCATCGAGAATGGAGCGCAGGTCCTCTGTGCCAAGGCCAGCCATTCCCCTAAGACCGCCCTCGTTGGAGATTGCTCGCTGGGCCTCATCCGGAGAGAGGCCGAGTTTCTTCATGGCGAATAGCAGGGCCGTCCCATCGATATCACCGCAACGATTCCCCTGAAGCACGCCGGAGTTAGGTGAGAACGACGTACTGATATCAACCGAGCGCCCGTCCTCGATGGCACAGAGCGAACTGCTGCCACCGAGATGAGCGGTCATAAGTCGAAACTGCGACGTGCCCATGGCCCGTGCTTCCATAGCGGACAAGAAGCGAAGGCACGCCCCCCGGAAAGGGAGGG
>CAYSON010000240.1:0-5885 GCA_964432635.1 uncultured Desulfopila sp. | reverse complement strand
AGCTGAGTTGAGCAGCTTGTCTGCTCAAACGAAACTTATGCCCTTGCGGTATAAACGACGCGGTGCCGATAAACCAATCACAAAGGAAAGAGAGGAAAGTATGTCGCAGGAAACGGCACAACTGACCGTCGACGGCAAGACCTATACCTTGCCGGTGATCGAGAGTACCACTGGGGAAAAGGCCATCGATATCCGCTCGCTGCGGCAAAGTAGCGGGTATATCACCCTTGACAGCGGCTATATGAATACCGGCAGCTGTCAGTCGACCATCACCTACCTTGACGGCGACCAGGGGATTCTCCGCTATCGCGGCTACGATATTGCCGATTTGGCCGCCAATTGCGTGTTTATCGAGGTCGCCTATCTGCTGCTCACCGGCGAGTTGCCCACCGCCAAGGAGCTTGATCGTTTCAAGTACGATATGACCCGCTACGCCCTCATCCACGAGGACATGATCCATTTCTTCGACCATTTCCCGCCCAATTCGTCGCCGATGTCGATTCTCTCCACCATGGTTGGCACCCTGCATGATTTTTACCCGGAGATGGATCAGGAGGAGGATCCCTACGGCGGCATCACCACCACCACCGCCCGGTTACTCTCCAAGGTGCGCACCATCGCCGCTTTTTCCTACAAAAAGAACATCGGCCATCCCCTGGTCTATCCCCGGCCTGATCTGAGCTACTGTGCCAACTTTCTCAACATGATGTTTGATCGCCCCAACATGCCCTACAAGGTGGAGCCGATCGCGGTCATTGCCCTCAACAAGCTGCTCATACTCCATGCCGACCATGAGCAGAACTGCTCGACTTCGACGGTGCGGCTGGTGGGCAGCGCCGGAGTCGGGCTCTACCCCTGTATCTCTGCCGGCGTCAATGCCCTGTGGGGTCCCTCCCACGGCGGTGCTAACGTGGCGGTGATGAAAATGTTCGAAACCATCCGCCGTGACGGCGGTAACTACGATAAGTATCTCGCCAAGGCCAAGGACTCGAGTGACCCCTACCGACTCACCGGCTTTGGGCATCGCGTTTACAAGACCTATGACCCTCGCGCCAAGTTGATCAAGGAGATCTGCACCGCCGTACTCGATACCCTCAAGGTCGAGGACCCGTTGTTAGAGGTTGCCCAGGAATTGGAATACCGGGTCAGCCGTGATGACTATTTCGTTTCCCGCAACCTCTACCCCAACGTCGATTTCTACTCCGGCATCATCTACCGCGCCCTCGGTATCCCCACCAACATGTTCACGGTGATGTTCGCACTGGGGCGTCTGCCGGGGTGGATCGCCCACTGGCAGGAGATGAACTCCGACAAGGACAGCAGCCGCATCGGGCGACCGCGTCAGGTCTACAGGGGACTGGTGAACCGCCCCTACGTCAAGCTCGAGGATCGCTGAGAGAGATCTAGGCCGGTGAGGTCGGGCGATAGACGACTTCTTTGCCGAAATGCAGGCTGTAGTGGCGGTCGAAGAGCCGCCACTCCTCTTCTGCCCAATAGGGCAGGTGACCAAAGAGAAAGGCGAGATCGCGACGCGCTGCCCTCTTCGCCAGGGGCTGCCTGCGGGCACGTTCCAGGTCGAGCAGGGCGATTTGAGCCGTTGTCCTTGTTTCGTGCTCGCCACTGCTGATTATCCGCACAAAGATATGCTTGGTCATCAGGGAACAGTGCTGCCAGCGGTGCTTGTGCAGCTGGGCCAGGGTGACGGCCAGGGCTTCTACCACCGCCTGGCGCTGATCGGGGATGGATGTCGCCCCGCTCCGCGAATAAAAATCATCAAGGCTGACGAAACCCTCGGGCAGGGCCTCGGTAACGAGAATTCCCCACCACAATCTCTTTTTTTTCAAACCAAAGAAACGCAGCACCGGCACGTGCACACCGAGTTTCTGGAAACGGGCGAGGGCGCGGGCCTCGCGCAGGCAAGTCGGCCGTCCCAGTGGGTAACGCCAGGAGTGAAAGAGGTGTCCTTGCTGGCGTTTGATGTAAAGCGCCGGGCCGCTTTCCGGCTGGTGGCGGATAACCCCGCTACTCCCGCCGCGGCGGTGGTTGGGCGGTTCTATCCACTCTCCCTCCACGTGCAGCCAATGGTCGAATTGATCGTTGCTGGTGTTGTTCATGGGCGTTGCCTGGGTGAGCGGCTCGAGCTGAGCATGCGTCGAGGCGGCACCCGTTAAGGTTTCGGTGCGAGTTGTGCCGCGCCAGTGCATTTCCAGGCATGGCGTGGGACGGTGCTGTGGCCAGGGGCCTGATGGGCAAAAGGTCTGATTCGACACTACCTGTCCAGGACATTTTTTTCAAAGGCTTTGCGAGAGGCAATAAAGATGGTGTCTTGGCGGGAAGAATGTGCTACCTAATATAGGGTATACCCCTATAGTCTATTTGAGGGGGCAGGAATTGACAGGAGGGCATAAGCCATGAGTCTGTGCGGCACCGATCAGGACAAGGAACGGATCGTTAAGAGGTTACGGCGCATCGAAGGGCAGGTGCGCGGCTTGGCAACGATGGTCGAAAACGATGAGGAGTGCATTCAGGTGCTGCGCCAGATCAACTCGGTGACCGGCGCCTTGCACGGGGTATGGCAGCAGGTCATCGGCGACCATCTCCGCGGCTGCATCGCCAAATCGATCGACAATCACGACGAGAAGTTGATCGATGAGTTGATGGAGCATTTGCGCAAGATTCGCTGATCGGGCGAGCTCTCTCGGCAGAGGGGGGATTTTTGGGAGAAAATAATGATTGGCCGTTTCGCCAAACTTGGCGTTTATCAAGAACTTTTGCAGCATGGGGACTTTCTCAAGGTCGGCTGTGGAGCCCTGCTTGCCCTGGCGGGGTATGTGCTCGGCCTGCGCGGAGAGGGAACGTGGCATCTGCTTAGCCAGGGCTTGATCCTTGCTTCGGTGGCCATCAATGGTCTGCCGGTGGTGCTGGGGGCGATTCGCGGCATCATCGAGAAGCGGGTCAATGTCGACGAACTGCTCGCCCTGGCCATTATCGCCTGCCTGTTCGGCGGCGAATGGCTGACCGCCGCTGTGGTCAGCACCATCATGGTGCTTGGTGCCCTGATCGAAGAGGCCACCGCCGAGTCGGCGCGCAAGTCGATTCAAGCGCTGATCAAGGTGACACCGAAAACGGCTACAGTGGTGCAAGGCGAGGTAATGCGGGTAGTGCCGGTGGAGGAGGTGGCCATCGGCGATATCTTGTTGGTGCGGCCGGGAGAGCAGATTCCGGTGGATGGGGTGGTGCGCCAGGGTGCCTCTTCGGTGGACGAGTCGCCAATCACCGGCGAGTCGATGCCGCGGGAGAAGGCCGAGGGCGACCAGGTCTATGCCGGAACCCTCAACCATAACGGGCTATTGCATATCTGCGCTGAACGGGTCGGAGAGAACACCACCCTCGGCCAGGTGATTCGCCTGGTCGCCGAGGCCGAAGGCCATAAACCCCAGACCATCGCCTTCATCGACCGCTTCGCCAAATATTTCACCCCGTTGATCCTCACCTGCGCCCTGGCTGCCTGGTTGTTTACCGGCGAGTTCAGCCGGGCGGTGGCGGTGCTGATCGTTGGATGTCCCTGCGCCTTGATTCTCGCCGTACCTACCGCCACAGTTGCCGCCATCGGCAGGGCGGCACGGGCCGGCATCCTCATCAAGGGAGGTCAACATCTCGAAAGTGTCGCCCTGGCAGACACCATTCTCTTTGGCAAGACCGGCACGCTCACCGAGGGCAACCCGCGGGTGGAGGCGATAGTCCCGGCTGACGGTGTCGGTGACGATGATCTTTTGCACAGCGCTGCAGCAGTCGAATTCAATTCCACCCATCCTTTGGCGCGGGCGGTGCTACAGGCGGCCCACTACGCCAAGCTGACGGTATCGGCGGCCCACGATCTCTTCACCGAAATCGGTTTGGGAGTGAGCGGTTCGGTGGACGGGAAAGTGGTCGAGGTGGGCAGCGTCGAGCTTTACGGTGGGGTCGGCGCGGTGCCCGTCGGTCTGCGGCAATCGCTGGAAACGGTCCGCGAACGGGGGGCGACACCACTCATGGTCTATCGCGATCGGCAGGCCTTGGGTTTTCTCAGCGTCTCGGATCGGGTGCGAACCGGGGCCGCCGCCACCGTTGGCGCCTTGCAACGACTCGGCCTGGGCGAAGTCGGCATCCTTTCCGGCGATCATCGCCAGTCGGTGCAGCTGGTCGGCCGCAGCGTCGGCATCGACAAGCTCTGGCATAATCTTAAACCAGACGACAAGTTGCGCACCATTCGAGACATGCAGGATAAGGGAAAGCGGGTGATCTTTGTCGGTGATGGCATCAATGACGCCCCGGCCCTGGCGGTAGCCGACGTCGGCATTGCCATGGGGGCGCGGGGTACCGAGGTGGCTTTGGAAACCGCCGATATCGCCCTGATGGGCGATGATATCGGCAAGCTTCCCTTTCTGGTCGGTCTCGGCCGGCGTATGCTGCTGATCATCAAGCTCAACATCGCCTTTGGCCTCTTCTTTAACCTGGTGTCGGTGTTGGCCGGCGCCTCCGGCCTGATCAGCCCCATCGTCGGAGCAGTGGTGCACAACGTCGGCTCGGTGCTGGTGGTGCTCTCTTCAGCGAGCCTCGGGTTGTACCGAAACTCACAGCGGTAAGGGATTGCAGTGCCGAGAAGGGTCTATGTCGGCAAGTGGTACTCTCTTCCGGCGAATTGAATCTTATCGGCAGTGGGCGACATCGGCGCCACCGCATGGACGCCGCCGCAGGAGGGGCAGCGGCCCAGGTAGGTGTGCAGGAAAAAGGGCTTGCCGCAGCTCTGGCAATTGGTGGGGATAGGACCCTGAAGGATTTCCTGATCCCTGATCGCCCCACCGTGCGCCTGATAAACAAAGTCTACTAAATCCCGACCCTTGGAAAAGGGGCCGGCGCCACTAGCGCATCCGCATCCGCACTGAGACATGATGACCTCCATGAAGTTTTTCGCTACCATTGACGCCGCTTGGCGTTTGTGTTTCTGTCTCCCTCTCTACCCTGAAAGCAGGGCGACCACTTTGACCAAGGTCAAATACGGAAAAAAATTCTTCACCTTGATTGTCGCGAACTCGGGGCGTCCCCCTTTGGAATACACAAAAGGAGCTGGCTATGACGGCGAAGATGATGGCCTTTGCAGAGAGCGCCGAGTTGCTCGGTCGCTATGGTATTGATGTCGAGGGGCGTCAGGTCTTTTCCCTGGCTGAAGCGGAGGAGGCTGCCAAGGAGTTCGGCTATCCATTGGTGGTCAAACCGGTATCTCCGGCCTTGGTCCACAAATCCGAATCCGGCCTGGTTTTTCTCGATCTTCACGACATTCGCCAACTGCGTCGGGCCGCCGGAGCCATCGAAGCAAAGCTCGGCGGTTTTTCCCGAGCCGAACACTGCGGACTGCTGGTGCAGAGGATGGCGGGGAAGGGTTTGGAGCTGCTCATCGGCGCCAAGCAGGACCCGAGCTTTGGGCCGGTGACCATGGTCGGCATGGGTGGCATCATGGTCGAACTTTACGGCGATGCGGCCATGGGTATCGGCGTTCTCGGCAGAAAAGACGTCGAACGGATGCTGGCCACGACCCGCGCCGGGCGCGTTCTCGCCGGGTTTCGTCGCCAGCGTTACGACCGCGAGATGGTCATCGACCTGACCGTCAAGGTGTCGCGGCTGATGGCGGAGAACCCGGAGATCTGCGAACTTGATCTTAATCCGGTGATTGTCTACACCAAAGGTTGCCTGGTAGTCGATGTGCGGATGATTTTTGACCGGAATCTTGCCAAGCCGGCGGCGGAGGAGATCAAGCCGTGGAAGCTGGAGAGCGTAAACGCCATCTTCAATGCCAAATCGGCGGCGGTGATCGGTGCCTCGCGTCCCGGCACCCAGGGCGGGGTGAT
>CAYSON010000239.1:0-5899 GCA_964432635.1 uncultured Desulfopila sp. | reverse complement strand
ATTGCCCAAGCGGCAACAAGAACCACTAACCTGAAAAAGCGGGATGCCCCTGAGTGGCACCCCGCTTTTTTTATGTGTGGAGAAATGTCATGGAGTTTCGCCCCTGTATTGATCTGCACTGCGGAGTGGTCAAACAGATCGTCGGTTCGACTCTGCGTGATGAGGCGCCGGAAGCTGTGCAGACCAACTTCGTGGCCGACAAGCCTCCGTCATGGTACGCCCGGTTGTATTGTGCCGATAAGCTCAGCGGCGGGCATATCATTATGCTCGGGCCGGGCAATGAGGCCGCCGCCATGGAGGCCCTCGCCGCCTGGCCGGGAGGCATGCAGCTGGGGGGTGGAATCACTGCCGACAACTGCCAGCTATGGATCGAGCGGGGGGCGGCGGCGGTGATCGTCACCTCCTACGTCTTTAACAACGGTCGTATCGATATGGAGCGGTTGCGCCGCTTGAAGACGCTGGTGGGCCGGGAGCGGCTGGTCCTTGATCTGAGCTGTCGTCGGCAGGATGACCACTATGTTATCGTTACCGATCGCTGGCAGAAGTTTACCGAGGTGAGAATCGGCCCTGAGGTGCTGGCCGATCTGGCCGAATATTGCAACGAGTTTCTCGTTCATGCCGCCGACGTCGAGGGCAAGTGTGCCGGCATTGAACTGGCCCTGGTGGAGCAACTGGCCAGCTGGACTCCGCTTCCCACCACCTATGCGGGAGGAATCCGTGATCTCGGCGACCTCCGCACCTTCCGGGACGCTACCGATGGCAGGCTGCACGTCACAGTGGGCAGCGCCCTTGATATCTTCGGTGGCACCGGCCTGTGCTATGGGGATGCGGTGCGCTTTTGCCGCGAGAGCCGCTGATGACGCCGGGAAGCTGCGTTATCAGACGATTGGCGGCTGTGGCGGTTCCCTCCTTGACCTTCGCTCGCTCTTTCGCTACAATAGGCGGGAATAGCAAAGAAATAGTATTTCTATCAATGGGTTGAGTAGGGATTCTCAAAAAAAGATGTATTCCCATCAGCAGAAACAGCGGCAGGAAATCGAGAAATTCATCGACAAGATGCCGAGCCTGTCGACCACTGTCGGTAAGGTTCTGGAGATCTGCAGCCGCACCGATGCCTCGCCCAACGAGTTGAACCGTGTCATCTCCCTTGATCCGGTGCTGGCCGGGCAGGTACTCAAGCTGATCAACTCTGCCTATTATTCCTTGGTCAACAAGGTCACCTCGTTGACCCGGGCGATCACCATGCTTGGCATGAACACCGTGAAGAACATGGCCTTGAGTACGGCGATTATTCGCACCGTGGCCGGAGCGAAAAAATCGCGGGCCTTGCCCACCAAAAAGTTTTGGGCGCATTCTATCGGCGCAGGGGTCAGCGCCAAATTGCTGGGCGAGGTCAAGGGAGTGCCGGTGATGGAAAGGGAAGAACTCTTCCTGGCGGGCCTACTGCACGACCTTGGCAAGGTGCCCTTTGGGGACGATTATATTGAGGCCCTCAACATCGCCAAGTTTGAGCAGCTGCCCCTGCACGAGGTGGAAATAGATGTCATGGGCATCGATCACCAGGATGTGGGCCTGATGATTGCCGAGAAATGGAGGCTCAACGAGGTGATCACCACCTGTATCGGCAATCATCACCGTACCGAACGCTTGCACGGAGATATTGGCGAAAAGATATCCCTGGTTGCCTTGGGCAATATCTATACCAACGTCTTTGACCACGGCTACGCCGGCAACCCCTTTCCCCGGGAAAGCGAGATCGAGACCCTGCGGTCGAGGCTCAACATCACCCCCGAGGAGTTCTGCGGCATTGGTGGGCGGGTGGTGGAGGAGATCCACAAGGCCGAAGTCTTTCTCAATCTCTAACAGGCTCAAGGGGAGGCGGTCGTCCGGTCGCCCTAATGAGCCGGCAAAGGAGCAGGGATGAAGGTGCGTTTTTGGGGAGTGCGGGGCTCAATCCCCAGCCCAGGGCCGAAAACCCAGAAGCACGGCGGCAACACTGCCTGCATCGAGCTGCGGGTGGGCGAGGAGGAGCGCTTGGTGATCATCGATGCCGGCTCCGGCATCCGCCCTCTAGGCAACTATATGATGGGCAAGGACCTGCCCAAGGGTCCGATTCGTGCCGACATCTTCCTTTCCCATACCCATTGGGACCATATCATGGGTTACCCTTTTTTCACCCCGATCTATATCCCCGGCACCAAACTGAAGGTCCACGGCCCGGTCTCCTTCGAGGATGATCCCCTTGAGGAGGTGGTCGGCGGACAGATGAAATATCGCTACTTTCCGGTCAACCTCGGGGAGTTGGCCTCGGAGATCGAATATATACGACTCAAAGAAACCCCGCTCATCGACATGGGCGGGGACTTGTGGTTGACCACCAAGCTGCTCAACCACCCAATCACCGCCCTCGGCTACCGCTTCACCTATAACAACAAATCGGTGTGTACCTGTTACGACACCGAGCCCTTCCGCAATCTGTTCATCACTGATCCCGCCCATCCCGACTACGACGAGGCCATGGCTTTGGAGGGCGAGGAGGTGGCGGTGGAGCAGAATTTGGCCGTCGAGCAGTTTTTCGCCGGGGCCGATCTGCTCATTTACGACGCCCAGTACACCGCCGCCGAATATCAAGGCCGGGTCAACTGGGGGCACACTTCGATGGAGTACGCCATCGCCGCCGCCAACCGTGTCGGCGTGAAAAAACTGGCACTCTTTCACCACGACCCCGATCGCTCCGACGAACAGTTGAAGGAATTGGCGAAACCTCTCTGCCAACCCGGTCAACCCGGCAAGACCGAGGTTTTTTTTGCTGCCGAGGGCATGGAAATACAGCTCTGAGAAACGATCGGCCTCAATAGCCCAACGTTTCTCTTATGGTGTCGATGCAATGCAGGTCGGCGGCAAAAGGCAGGGGAGGCGACTCTGGAAAGGAAAGCAGCTCGTCGCTAAAAGGCGTGGCCAGGAGGTTGCGGTTGTAAGCCTCGACCATCAACCGTTCCAGGTTGACCGTGTCCTCGACGTTGTAAGCGAGCAGGGTCTGTAAGGTACGCTCGTCGCCGGTGCGCTGGTAGTGATACCAGAGCCGTACGGCAAAAAGGCCGTCGACACCGTCGAGCGTGCCGCGAGAAAGGCCGAGCATGCGCTCGCAGCCTTTCAGTCCGCCCTTGAAGCCGAGCCGGGCGAGAACGAAGCGCAGATCGATCTGTGCCTGGGGAAGTTTGATGCGAAAGAACCGCTCGAGAAAGGGGATGTCGAAACCCTTGCCGTTGTAAGTGACGAGCACCTGAAAGCGGGCAACAATGTCGACGAACTCCTCGAGATTGCGGCCGTTGACAAAGGTGAACACCTCGTGGCCGTCATAGAGGGCGATGGTGGTGATTTCGGCATCGTTACCCAGGCCGGTGGTCTCGATGTCAAGATAGGCGGTAACGTGGCGAAAAAGGGAGAAGAGGCGCCAGCTTTCACTATTTCCCAGGCGGCTGGCGAAAAAGCATGGGTCGTTGCCGAGGGCTTGGTGCGAGCTGTGGAGGACCCGCTCCGCCTCCAGCCGGGTGAGGGCCGAGAGGCGCAGCGGCAGTGGATTGCACCATCGTTCCCATGAGGTGACCCCTGCCTGCCACAGCCCTTGCTCAAGCTTGCAGCCGATACCGGGGATATGGCAGAAGGTGTGGGTCAGCACAGCTCGATACGGATCATGACAGCCGTTGGCTGGCCGCTTTCTTGCGTCCTTTTGCAAACGGTGAGGGAGGGCCGGTTCTTCCCGCCGGGCGTACCCGCACCGAGGGTTCTGCTTCCGTGACCGTCTCTTCTTGCCAACGTTGCAGCCGCAGCATTTTGCTACCGACCCGGCTCTTTTGCAGCAGGCGCAAAATGTGTTCGGGCATGCCGGAGGGCAGATCGACGGTGCTGTAGGTGTCGAAGATAGAGATGCGGCCGATATGGCGACTGTTGATCTCCGCCTCGTTGGCGATGGCGCCGACGATGTTGCCCGGTTTGATGCCGTGCTCGCTGCCGATCTCGATACGATAGCGCTCCATGCCCTCATCCGTAGGCAGCTGCAAATCGATTTTCCGTCCCGGGGAACGGCGGGCCGTTCGCTCGACCGTCACTCGCTGGCGAGTTGCTGCCGCTGGCGGATTCGCCTCGGCGAGAAGCAGCGACCGGCCGCCTTGCGCCATCAAAGCCAGGGCCGCCGCCAGCTGCTCGCCGCTCACCTGATGTTCCTTGAGGTAATCGCTTACCAGTTGCTGGAAAAAGGTGGTGTCGGTCTGCAGGGCGAGGGTGATCTTCTCCTTGAAGGCGGCGATACGTTTGGTGTTGATGGTGGCCACGGTGGGCAGATCAGTCATGGTGATCTTTTGCCGGGTCGCCTGTTCGATGGCCTTGAGCATCGGGCGTTCCCGCCCGTTGACGAAGAGGATGGCTTCGCCGCTGCGACCGGCCCGGCCGGTTCTGCCGATGCGATGGATATAGGATTCGGTGTCAAAGGGGATGTCGTAGTTAATGACGTGGCTGATGCGCTCGACGTCGAGGCCACGGGCGGCGACGTCGGTAGCCACCAGGATGTTGATCTTTCGCGCCTTGAGCTGCTCGACGGTACGTAAGCGCTGGCTTTGCTGGATGTCGCCATTGAGCGGGGCGGCGGCGTGGCCCAGGGCGGCGAGATGTTCGGCCACTTCCACTGTCTGCAACTTGGTGCGCACAAAGACCAGGACACCATCAAAGCTCTCCGCCTCAAGCAGTTTTTCCAGGGCGTTGAGCTTTGCTGCCGCACCATTAGTAATCAGGCAGCGCTGATTGACCGTTTGTGCCGACACGGTCTTGCTACGGATGGTGATCGACACCGCCTGCTGCATGTAGGTTTCGCCGATGGCCCGGATCGAGGCGGGCATGGTGGCGGAGAAGAGTGCGGTTTGCTGGCGGTGGGGAAGTTGCTCGAGAATCCAGGCAACGTCGTCGAGAAAGCCCATTTTCAGCATCTCGTCGGCCTCG
Source organism: uncultured Desulfopila sp. (assembly GCA_964432635.1). Classification (GTDB taxonomy): domain Bacteria; phylum Desulfobacterota; class Desulfobulbia; order Desulfobulbales; family Desulfocapsaceae; genus Desulforhopalus_A. The sequence goes on along the minus strand of CAYSON010000239.1, from coordinate 907 downwards.
TCGAGCACCAGGCCATGGATGGTGGCGGTGTTCAGGGTGGAGCGACGGATATGGTCCATAACCCGTCCCGGGGTGCCGATCACGACATGCACACCGCGCTGCAGGCGGCGCAATTGGATGGCATAGTCCTGGCCGCCGAAGATGGCCAGGACTTCCAGGCCTTTGAGGTGCTTGCCGTAGGTCTCGAAAGACTCAGCCACCTGCAGTGCCAGTTCCCTGGTCGGGGTCAACACCAGCAGCTGCGGCACGGCCTTGCCGCCGAGCTGCAGGCGAGCGAGCAGGGGCAGGGCAAAAGCGGCGGTTTTGCCGGTGCCGGTCTGGGCCTGGCCGATCACATCTTTGCCAGCAAGTATCGGCGGAATGATCTGTTCTTGGATCGGGGTGGGAAGCTCGTAGCCGGCCTCGGTTACCGCCTGCAACAGGGCTGGGGGAAGGCCCATCTCGGCAAAGGCCAAAGAGGGGGCGTCATCGCTAAAGGACATGAGAATACCTCGTACAAAGGGTTGTTTCCAAAGAAGAACGTCTTGGTATGGCCAGATCTGCCCGGAAAGGGGAACGGCGGCATCTTTCCTTCCGCCGAGCGCAATGTGTCCGTCCAGATTTGCCCAACAACCCTTGACAGGCAAGGGAGATTCGTGTCGCCGGCGGCGCCGAAGACGGCTGCAGCAGAAGACGCGTCGTTTTTACCTACTGGTCCGACACGCACAAAAAACGATGAGAACCGCCTTCATACCAGGACGGCAATGAAGATGCAATCTTTTTATGGGCTCGATTTTCCGTTGCTTGAGAAAAGAGAAGTCACTGCTCGTCGACCTTGCGTCGCAGGTTTTTGACTCGTCCCCGGTGGGTTTTGCCGGCGAGGCGTGTTTGCCATGCCGCCATCGTCGGCAGCGTGGGCATCGCGCTC
>CAYSON010000238.1:0-5904 GCA_964432635.1 uncultured Desulfopila sp. | reverse complement strand
CTCGATAGTGGCGTTGATGGCAAGGAGGTTGGTCTGTTCGCTGATCTCGGTGATGGTTTCCGTGACCTTGCCGATCTTCGAGGCCGCCAAGCCCAGTTCGTCGACCTTGGCGGATGCCGACATTGCCTCGGTCACAGCGTTGGCAGTAATTCTTCGTGCACTCTCGGTGTTTTTGGCAATTTCTGTGATGGTTTGGGCCATACCCTTAGTCGCATTGGCCACCAAGGCGATGTTGGTCGAGGCCTCCTCCGTGGCAGCGGCCACTGAATTCATGTTTGAACTCATTTCTTCGGCGGCGGTAGCTACTGACATTGAGCGCGCGTTCATCTCGCTGCTGCCGTTAGCCAATTGTTCGGCCGAGGCACCAAGGCTAATTGCCTTCTCATCAAGGGTATCGGCGGATAGGACAATACCACGGATCACTTCCTGCAAGGTGTTCTTCATCTGCTGCAAGTCGCTGCCCATGGCACCGAACTCGTCATTGCCGCCGATCAGGATCTCCCCGGTGAGGTCCTGATCGGCGATCTTCTTGATCTCCTGCGACGAGTATTTGAGAGGCCTGATGACGCTGCGGTCAAGAAGGAACCAAGTGACGACGAAGGCTGTGACAAGGATGATTATTGTCCATAAGGCAATGATCATCGTGCTCCTGTCGATCTCCTTGTTGACCTCAGCCATGGAGCTGATGATTTCAAAGGCGCCGTGGATCTCGCCCTCTTTCCATCCCTCAAGCCTACCGCCAGTGGGGTCGACTTTGCCCTTAGGGTCGCCATGGCAGAAGAGGCATTCCTTGGTGAGCTTGATCGGTTTGAAGTAGCGGACCTCATCCCTGGTGATGATCACCTTGTCCGTCAATTTTCCAGACTCTAGCTCTTTGAGAACCTCTAACTCGGTCGGTGTCGGTTCATTCTTGGGGTTGCGGGGACTCACTTTGGGAACGCGGAAGGTGTAGCCAGACTTCTCGGCATTCATGGCTGCGGCCTGCATCGCTGTGACTACCGGAACAGCTTCTATAACCTTAGATGGTTCGATCTGGTCGAAGGGCTTGATCACCCCCAGTTCCAGTTTTCTCGCCATTTCGTTGCGGGTCGCTTCGGCCATGAGCACGATGGCCTTGCTCTTATCGATCACGGTTTGCTCGGCGGCGGCCCTGGTATCGCTCGCCCTCTGCCATCCCATGATCAAAGCAATCATCAGCGGCCCGGCCAAAGCCAGGATTAGAACCTTCCAACGAATCGACATGTCACGCATCTTCATCTTCTTTTCCCTCTTGTTGCAGTGGTACGCCTTATTGAATTGTCTCTGTGACAGTAAATCACAAAAAAAATGGTGAAGTCAAAAGGAAAAATCCGAAGAATGAGGAAGCCGACATCATAATTAGCCTTCATTGCTATAGTCTCGGCCAGTGTGAAGTCCATACATGCGGTGGATGATCCGAATATCGGCTCCTCCTTCAGGCTGCGAATTACAGCCGCAGAAAAATGGAGAAAATTGAGAAAAATGGGGTCAGAGTTGTTTTGTTTGTTATGCCTCTCTCCTGATTAAAACAGGAGTCTCTCCCTGTAGAACAAATGCTCAACAGCGAGAACGACTCAGCCGAACATCACAGCCAACTCATCTTCTGGGGTGCGACATCGACAAGGGCAGACCTTGTCATGGTTGTTGAACAGACCCTGTTCGACGATTTTGATAAGAACCGTACATTTGATCGGATCGCCGGTGCCCTGGTAGCCGAGGTTACCGGTAACCCCCTCAAATTTTTTGGTGGCCGCAATCTGATCTTTGAGTTTTGTTCGGTCTTCGATGAGATTGCCGGAGCGTCCTCCGGTATTCTTCAGGGACTGGCCGATCACATGCATTGCATCATAGGTCAGTGCTGCAACTTCGTCGGGTAGGGTGTTGTAGGTTTATTTATAGGCTTCGACAAAGAATTTTGCCTTTCCATCGGAACCGCCGGCTGCAAAATTCCCCGTGAAATAGAGTCTTTTACACTCATCACCGCATTTGTCCATGGGGTCGCCACCTGACCAGGAATTCGAACCGGTGAGTGGTTTCTTTCGAGACGAGACGCTGCAATTATTACCAATAAATTAACATTTTCTGGACGATTTATCTGGAATTCCTTGGTGTGTCAACGCTCCGTATTGTCAGGCTATCCTGCAGGGTAGCCAGTAGATGTTGGCAAATATGAACCTTGTCGATGCGGACATTGGGGGTGTAGAATAATTCTTAACAAGGGTAAAGAGAGGACTCTCAGAGTATTGCAAAAACTCTCTGCATTCGTTGGAAAAAATGACGATCCCATCTCCGTTTGCTGCGATAAATATTTCCTGCAAGGACCTGAGAATGAGGAGAAACACGGCGAGAATCTTCATCATTATATGCTTGTCTTTTTTTCTGGCGATACCAGCTTTGGCTGAGCTGATCGAGTCCGGCAAATTTTTCGCCGGCCAGGGAGTGACACTCTACTATGAAATTCGTGGCTCGATTGCCGGCACGCCCTTGGTGGTCATCAATGGTGGACCCGGCGTCGACCACGGCTATATGCACTCCACGCTGCACCCTGTTTCCGCCCTTGATGAATTGGCGAAGGAGCGCCCGGTAATTTTCTATGATCAGCGCGGTATGGGGAAGTCCCCTCCCTTACAGGTTGGTCAGTCATGCACCATCGCCGATCAAGTCGCCGACCTGGAGGCTTTGCGGGACCATCTCGGCTACCAGCGGATAAACATTCTCGGTCATTCCTTCGGTGGTTACCTTGCTATTGCCTATGCGGCGCGTTACCCTGAAAGAATTGAACGGATGATCCTTTGTAATTCGGCGGCTGCAAAATTTGCCGACACCCTCTTCCTTTTTGCCAAGGTCTTTCCCGAAACGCATGAGAAAATGGCGGCGATAGAGATCATCGACGAGGCGACGAAAAAGGCCGCCTTTATGCACTATTTTTCGATGCTCTTCTACTCACCTAAATATCGTGACGCCTATCTTGCTCAGGTGACGGAGGTCAGGGCCGATACCAAGGTAGCTGATATGCTCTTAAAAGATATGGAGGAGTTGGATTTTACGCCGGTGCTTGCGACCTTTCCTTTTCCGACGCTGGTAATCACCGGCCGTTTCGATATGAATGTGGCGCCATCCGTGTCCTATGCCCTACATAAGGCTATTCCCGGTGCGCAGTTTGTAGTCTTTGAAGAGAGTGGACACCTGCCTTTTTACGAAGAGCAGGAGAGCTTTGTGCGGACGGTCAGGAGGTTTCTCTCCGGCAAGTAGGTGGGAGCAGAGACTCGTAAATTTGCGGTCGAAGCCGCTTTCGCCAGGGTGGATGTTCAGCGGCGGCTCTTCCCAAAGGGGTAGGGCGCTTTGACGCTTCACGTGGCAACGAAGGTAAACTATCTCTGTGAATAAGGAGAAGGTGTATGGATTTGATAAAATGGCGCGACTCTTACGGTACAGGTGTTCTCTCAATGGACAACCAGCACCGCACAATTATTGGCCTCATCAACGAACTGTACAAGAACATCCGTAAAGAGGAGTCCTCTGGCTCGGTGGAAGGTGTTTTGACCGATATGATGAAATATGCCGAGGAACACCTTCAGGCGGAGGAAAACCTCCTTAAAACCAATGAGTTTCCCGACTATGTTGAGCATATTGGCAAGCATCAGAGCTATCGTCAGCGCTTGGCGGCACTGATGGCCGAATCAAAAATTGATCCTGACGAAGCCGTAAAAAATATCTATTCATTCTTGCGCCAATGGTGGATGGGGCACATTGTCGATGAAGACAAGAAGTACGGGGAATTCCTCAAGGGCAAAGGCGTGGCGTAATGCGTCGTGTAATCAACAACACTGATGCGAAAACCCGGTCTCCTGCAGGCAGTTTTTGTAAAAATCCCCAGCAATGCAAGAATATACAGGTACCTGATCGGCTCGGTAGACCACAGCATAGGGAGAGGGCCTTATGTTATCCATGAAACGTCTTCGATTTACGATATCAATAGCCGCACCAACCGACACGGTTTTCAAACTGATGATCGATCCCCAGAGCTATAAGAAGTGGACATCCGCATTCACGGAAGGTTCCTACTTTGAAGGCTCATGGGAACAAGGACAGAGGATCAGATTTCTGTCGCCTTCTGGAAATGGCCTGGTTGCCGAGATCGCCGAGCACCAAGCGAACCACTTCATCTCCATTCGCCATCTCGGCTGCGTCGTCGGCGGCGTCGATGACACCGAGAGTGAATCAGTCCGTTCCTGGGCGCCTGCCTATGAGAACTACACCTTTGAAGAGTCTTCGACAGGGACCACGCTCGTTATTGAGCAGGATGTAAGCGACGAATTCGAGGTATGTATGGCGGGGGCTTGGCCAAGGGCGCTGGATGCTCTCAAGCTCATCTGCGAGGCCGAGGTTGTTTCTTAAGACGCCACTTCGTAAGGAAGCCTTCGGCTGGTTTAGAGTCAAAATTTCCAATGCACTCTGAAGGTGATAACCTGAGGAGTTCCCATGAAGACAAAGACTACGTTTTCTGCCGGCCGCAACATGGCGATGAAAGCGCCTCCCCATCTGTATCACGCGACCATTCAGTTCTATCGCGATGTCTTCGTTTTTGTCCGCAATAATCTCTGGGTAGACTGCATTCCCGGCCTCAGCCAGCGGAGATGTGGCGGGAAGTGGTCACCAACGACATAGAGGCGGAAGACGCCCAACTGGTTGCAGCGGGTGTGATGCACTGCGATGAAATTGAGCCATTGCCTCAGGGATTCAATGTTTTTTGGGTCTCAAGTGAGGTGTCAATAATTGATCTTGTATGCAATGGCCATGAATCATGGTCGTCTGTGAAAACGGGATATTAGCAGGAATTTGTGTCAACTCTTGACAAATAAAGTGTCAACAGATGACACACGAGCCCATCTCCTTTAGCTCTTCACCTTCACCCACAACAATTCCGCCATTACCTCCGAGGTGTTGCGCCAGCGCCCCGGCACGTCCTTGGGCAGATAGACGGTATCGCCGGGATTGAGCTCGTGGGATTGGTTGTTGACGGTCATCTCCAACCGCCCGGAGAGCAGGTAGCCCAGTTCCTCGCCCTTATGGGCAAAGAAATGGCCGGGGAGTTTCTTGCCCGGCTTGATCCGCACCATCACCGCCTGGAGGCGGCCCTCGAGGTCGGGTGGCAGCAGCCAGGAGGCCTCGGCATCGTCACCGGAGAAGTTACCAAGCACGGCGATGGAGCGCTGTGCGGCGCCGTGCACCAGGGGTGCCTTTTCCGGTTTCAAATCCTTGAAAAAGGCGCCGACCTCGACGCTAAGGCTCTCGGCGATGCGAAAAAGCGCCGGCAGTGAAGGGTAGATGAGGTTTTTTTCCACCTGGGAGATGGTGCTGGGTGTCACCCCGATGAGATCGGCCAACTCCTTCTGTGCCAAGCCGCGCATCAGTCTGATGCCCTTGATCCTCGCGCCGAGATCGAACTTGCCCTTGGCCGGCTGCAGACCCTCGAAGATGATGCCCGACTCCTCGCAGAGGTACTCGTGGTGTTCGTTGAGGAATTTGGAGTTGCGCTTTTCGGCTTTAAGGATTTTGAGGGAAGACTTACCGCGTTTGACCGAAAGATCGATGGCCACCTGGGCAATTTTATTGATATTGGCCTTGAGCCTGCCGGAGTGGGCGCCCTTTTCGATCAGCCAATAGGCGATGGTTTCCAACTCGTAGAGGCGCGGACAGGTTTTGGCGTAGAACTGCAGTACCTGCTCCTCGCCGCCCCACAGGCTCTGCATGCCGGTGAGGCTGTCAAGGATGAAATGCACGTCGCCGCTGAGGTTGCTGTGCAGGCCATAGATGGCCTCGCCGACATGGCCGGGGTTGGTGGGGTCGTTGGCCTTGATGACCTGGTAGGGCCAGAGCGCCCCG
>CAYSON010000237.1:0-5911 GCA_964432635.1 uncultured Desulfopila sp. | reverse complement strand
AATGTTCATGCCGGCCATCGGTTCATCAAGGAGGAGCAGTTGCGGAGCAAGGGTCAAGGCTCGGGCTACCTCCACCCTCTTTTGCACTCCGTAACTGAGGCTGCCGACGATTTTTTTGCGATAGGGTTCAAGCTCCATGAAATCAATGACCTTTTCAACATAGGCACGGTTTTCTGCCTCGACCCGCGAGGCCTTGCCGAAATAGACTACCGCCTGCCAAAGAGAGTAGCGGAGGTGCTTGTGCCGCGCTAAAAGGAGGTTGTCGAGAACCGATAGTCCCCGGAACAATTCAAGGTTTTGAAAGGCGCGGGCAATGCCGACGGTGGAGATGACATGAGGTGAAGCATGGGTAAGATCGAAATCACCATAGCTGATGCGACCCATGGTCGGGTGATAGAAACCGGAGATGCAGTTGAGGAGACTGGTTTTCCCGGCACCATTGGGGCCGATGACCGAAGTGATGATTCCGGGATTTATGGTCAGGTCAACCTGGGTCAAGGCGTTCAAGCCGCCAAAGGTCAGGGTGACTTCGGAAACCAGGAGCTGGGTCATATCTGCGCCGTCATCCTCGCCAGGTTGAAGGATCAATTCTACAAAGTGTTCGCAACATACCGTAGGCATGTTTTTCCGCAAGAGGATTGCGAGATTTTTCCCCCAGAACTATTGATTTTTCTTGTCTTATCGACCCTATCCCGGTTAATATTTCGTATTACTAAAGATTAACTTTTACTGAACTTAAGCTAAACATTTTCGACAATGGCGATTCAATGAATATTGGCGCCGTAATACGCAAATGCCGCAAGGAACAGAAACTCACCTTGAAGGCTGTGGCTGAGAAGGCCTCCATCTCCGAGGGCTTTCTCAGTCAGGTGGAAAACTCGGTCAACTCCCCCTCGGTGGAAAGTTTTATGCGTATTTGCAACGCATTGGGGGTCAACGCCGGCGACCTGCTCTCCCAGGTCGGCAACCAGGAGAGCCGCGTTCTCATCAGGAGAAGCGACTGGGACGAAATCGATTTCCCTCCAACCGGTTTTGTCACCCGCCGCTTCTTTCCCCCTGAGGAGCGCAGTGTGATCGATTCCGCCATTCTCGTCCTTGAACCAGGCACCTCTATCCCCGTCCGCAAAAACATCAAGAACGGCCAAGAGGTGCTCTGCGTGCTGCGGGGTGAGGTGCAACTCGAGCACGGTGATACCATCCTGGAGTTGGCAGAAGGCGATTCTATCCACTTCCAAGCGCAGCCAAATCAACAAAAAATTACCAATACCACCAGTGCCACCAGCTTCGTTCTTTGGGTGGGCACCCTGTAACCATAGATCTTGACGGGCCTTCTTTGGCCCCCCCCCTACAGACAAGGAGAGCGCCAACAGAGACCCGAGATCACCATGTTAGTATTCGACCAACAGACTCCAGGTGCGCCGATTGTTGCAACGCCGACGGTAGCGGCAAATCCGCAGCTTGCGTTGGCAGACGGCAATTTTTTGTAGACAGTCGCACCACCAGGGCGGTAAATGTTTTTCTTTAACATTGACCCGGAGGGGGAGGAATTTTTTACTATACCTCTTCGGGCTATTTTCGGAATCCGTTCCGGAACATACCATTCCGCTCATTTCCCAGGGGGTCAAGATGCACAAGCCTGACATTACGGTAGGCTCCACCACCCTCGGCGAAGTTGTTGATCTGCTCGCCGACAACTTCCCCGACCACATCGGACTCGCCTATCACTCTCTTCATATCCGTGAGAATTACCAACAATTACGAGATAAATTTGACGCTGTCGCCAAGGGTTTGATGGCTCTTGGCATCGCCAAGGGAGATAAAGTAGCGATCTGGGCCAACAACGTGCCGGAGTGGGTTTACACCCAATACGGCAGCGCCCGCATGGGTGCGGTTCTGGTGACCGTCAATACCAACTACCGGGCCAAGGAACTGGAGTACCTGCTGCAGCAATCGGACGCCACCACCCTGATTCTCATCGGCGGCATCCGAGAGCCCGATGACTACCTCAAAGTCCTGGCCCGCGTCTGCCCTGACTATAGCCACCACCAACCGGGAAAGCTCAGCTGCGACCATCTTCCTTTCTTGAAGAATCTCGTCTCTATCGGGGTGGCGCGCCAGCAAGGGATGTTCACCTGGGAAGACATCATCGCTTTGGGTGAGAGCATAAGCGACAGCCAGTTGCAACAGTGCATGACCTCACTGCACCCCGATGATGTCATCAATATGCAGTACACCTCGGGGACCACGGGCTTTCCCAAGGGCGTCATGCTCTCCCACACCAACCTCATTGGCAACGCCTTGAGTATGGCGGCGTGCATGAAACTCAGCACCGCCGACGCCATGTGCATTCCGGTACCGTTTTTTCACTGTTTCGGCTGTGTCATCGGTACTCTCTGCTGCATGGTATCAGGTACCACCATGGCTCCAGTGGTCGCCTTCTCCCCAGCCGCCGTGCTCAAAACCGTCGAAGCTCTGCGCTGCACTGCTCTTCTCGGGGTACCGACCATGTTTATCGCCGAATTCGAGGAAATGGACAAAAGTTCCTACGATGTTTCGACGCTGCGCACCGGGGTTATGGCCGGCTCAACCTGCCCGGTGGAAGTGATGAAGCGGGTGATCAAAGACATGGGGGCAGGCGAGATGACCATCGTCTACGGCCAGACCGAAGCCTCCCCCGGCATCACCCAGACTCGCGACAAGGATTCTCTGATACTCAAAACCACCACGGTGGGCCGGGCTCTGCCCAATGTCGAGGTTAAAATCGTCGATCCTGACACCGGGGCAACTCTGCCGACCGGCATTCAGGGCGAGCTCTGTACCCGCGGTTATCACGTCATGAAGGGGTATTACAAAATGCCCGAAGCCACCGCCAAGGCCATCGATAGCGACAACTGGCTGCATACCGGCGACTTGGCTACCATGGACGAAAACGGCTACTGCAATATCACCGGCCGCATCAAGGACATGATCATCCGCGGTGGGGAAAACATCTATCCGCGCGAGATAGAGGAGTTTCTTTACACCTATCCGAAAGTCAAGGATGTCCAGGTGGTCGGCGTCGCCAACGCCAAATACGGCGAAGAGGTGGCGGCCTTCATTCAGCTCAAACCCCGGCAAGAGGCCTCCCCGCAAGAGATATCTTCCTATTGCCGGGAGCAGATTTCCTATTACAAGATCCCCAAACACATTTTCTTCGTTGACGACTATCCGACCACGGCCAGCGGCAAAATCCAGAAATACAAGCTGAGGGAAATAGCTTTAACGAAATTACAAGAAAATGGTGCTGCGTCGATCCCAGCAGAACACCTGTAGTAGCGGGGCAAGAGACGAAATATCACCGCAAATAAAAGGAGATTACGCAGCTTTTTTCAAATCAACTTTACGTTGTCCTATCTATGGAGGTTGTTCTCACCGGCTGGCTGAAAAATTCTTTTATGGAGGCAGGTGAGCCCTGCAAAGGGCGTTCTGCCAAGGGAGCTTCTATGTCGCAACCCCTGTGGACACCATCGTCGCAACGTATTGAGGACAGTAACCTCAAGCGCTTTCTCCTTAAAGTCAACACCGAGCAGGGCACAGCCTTTACCGATTACCATAGTCTCTACAATTGGTCGGTGGAGCATATTACCGACTTCTGGGCCACGTTGTGGAACTTTGGCGGTATCATCCATTCGCAGGGGTATGAGGAGGTGGTCGACGATGCCGTTAAAATGCCGGGGGCGAAGTGGTTTTCCGGTGCCCGGATCAACTTCTCCGAAAATCTATTACGCTATCGCGACCAGCAAATTGCTGTGGTGTTTCGCGGAGAGGACGGCCGCCGCCGCACCCTCAGCTATAGCCAACTCTATCATGCCACCGCTGCGGCCGCAGCCGGTCTGAAAAAGGCCGGGGTTAAGGCCGGCGACCGCGTGGTCGGATACCTGCCCAATGTGCCGGAGACTGTTGTGGCCATGCTCGCTGCCACCAGTCTGGGAGCGGTCTGGTCATCCTGTTCCCCCGATTTCGGCATCAAGGGGGTGCTCGACCGTTTTGGACAAACGCGTCCAAAAGTACTCTTTGCCGCCGACGGGTATACCTTCAAGGGCAAACCCATCAGCTGTTTGGAAAAGGTAGCCGCCATTGCCGCAGACATCCCGGACCTGGCAGTGGTGGTCATCGTGCCCTATCTGCAGAGCCTGCCCAACTTGTCGGCAATCCCCACGGCCACTCTCTGGGAGGACTTTGTCGATCAACGGGACGTTTCCCTCGACTTCGCCCAGCTCCCCTTCGACCATCCCCTCTATATCATGTACAGTTCCGGCACCACCGGACTGCCCAAATGCATGGTGCAAAGCGCCGGCGGAGTGCTGCTCAATCAGCTCAAGGAATTGGTGCTCCATACCGATCTGAAGCGTTCTGACACCATTTTCTACTTCGCTACCTGCGGCTGGATGATGTGGGACTGGCTGGTTTGCTCCCTGGCGGTGGGCGCAACGCTGGTGCTCTACGAGGGCAACCCCTTTCATCCCGGCCCTGATGCCCTGTGGCGCATGGCAGAGGAAGAGCGCATCTCGGTCTTCGGCACCAGTGCCGGTTATGTCGCCGCCTTGAAAAAAAGCGGTTTTCTGCCGAAAGCAAACTGCAATCTCTCGCCCTTGAGGACTCTGCGCTTTCCAGAGAAGACTTTCAGTTTGTTTACCGAGAAATCAAGAGCGATGTGCAACTGGCCTCGATCTCCGGCGGCTCCGACCTCAACGGCTGTTTTGCCCTTGGCAATCCCCTCGGCCCGGTCTATGAAGGCGAACTGCAATGCCGCGGCCTGGGAATGAAGGTCTTTGCCTATGACGAGAAAGGTGTGCCGGTCATCGATCGCCAAGGCGAGCTGGTCTGCACCGCCGCCTTCCCCTCGATGCCCATTGCCTTTTGGGACGATTCAGACGGCAGAAAATACCACAACGCTTATTTCACCCGGTTCCCCGGGGTATGGACCCACGGCGACTATATCACCATCACCAAGCGGCAAGGTGTCATCATTTATGGGCGGTCCGACGCCACCCTCAATCCCGGCGGAGTGCGCATCGGCACTGCCGAGATCTACCGTTTGGTTGAACAGTTTGAAGAGATCGCCGACAGCGTCGTGGTCGGTCAGGAGTGGCAGCAGGATGTGCGAGTGGTCCTCTTCGTGGTGATGAAGGAGGGCTACCCGCTCACTGAGCAGTTACGTCAGAAGATCTTCGCCGAAATTCGCCGCGGCGCTTCTCCACGGCACGTCCCCGCAGTGATTCTCGAGGTACCGGAAATCCCCTATACCCTTAACATGAAAAAGGTGGAACTGGCGGTGAACAAAGTGATCCACGGCCGAGAAGTGAACAACAAGGACGCCCTGAAAAACCCTCTGGCCTTGAACTTTTTCGCCAATCGCGAGGAATTGCGTCGATAATGGGATTCCCGCGGCTGATGCTTATGTATTTCGTGCGTAACCAGGAGACACCATGCCTCTGCACGCTCTGTTGAACTTTGATCTTGGAGACACCGCCGATCTCTTGCGTGCATCGTTACGCGACTTTGTCGCCGTCGAAATCGCCCCGCTGGCTGCGGCTATCGACCGTGACGACCATTTCCCTCCCGAGCTGTGGCGTAAGCTTGGGGCCATGGGGCTTCTTGGCATCACCGTTCCCGAGCAATACGGCGGCGCCGCCATGGGGTACCTTGAACACGTTCTCGCCATGGAAGAAATCAGTCGCGGGTCGGCCGCCGTCGGCCTTGCCTACGGAGCCCACTCCAACCTCTGCGTCAACCAACTCAAACTGAATGGAACTGATGCCCAAAAGGAGCGCTATCTGCCCCAACTGGTATCCGGCGAGCAGGTTGGGGCACTGGCAATGAGCGAGGCCGGGGCTGGCTCCGATGTTCTCGGCATGCGCCTCGCGGCAGT
>CAYSON010000236.1:5533-5932 GCA_964432635.1 uncultured Desulfopila sp. | reverse complement strand
GAAAAGGCCTTCCCCGCCGAAAATCCAGGTAAGCAGGGCAACGGTTCCCAAGAGGGATGCGGGAATGTGCCAGGAAATATAGCCGCGATAGAGCAGATAAAGGCCCCCAAGGAGAAGCAGAAAGCCCGAGGTCTCGCCGATACAACCGGGCCGCCAGCCCAGGAAAAAACTGCCGTAGAGGGCGGTGCCGGAGCCGAACATCTCGGTAAAGGCGGCCATGCCCCGATCCTTAAGCACCGCCAGCGGCGTTGCCGTGGTTACCGCATCCACCGCCCCGCCGAAAAACGAGAAGATGGCCATGTTTTCCACCGGCGGCAGCCAGGCGGAGGTCATTGCCACCGGAAACGAGGCGAGCAGGAAGGCGCGACCGAGCAGGGCCGGATTGAAGAAGTTGTAGCC
>CAYSON010000236.1:0-5523 GCA_964432635.1 uncultured Desulfopila sp. | reverse complement strand
ATGCCGCCCAGCAGATGCTTGCCGATATAAATGGCGAAAACTGCCGCCAGGATCGGCAGCAGCGGCGACACCCCGGGTGGAATGACAAAGGCCAGCAAGAGGCCGGTGAGTACGGCGGAGCCGTCCCTGATGGTCACCGGCCGTTTCAGCGCCTTCTGACTCAGCCACTCCACCGCCACGCAGCTGGCCACGGAGACGGCGGTGATCAGCAGGGTCTGAATGCCGAAGACGAACACCGACAAGATCAGCGGTGGCAACAAACAGGCAACCACCGTCCACATTATTTTTTCCACCGACTCGCTGCTCTTGAGATGCGGCGAGAGGGATACCTTCCATATCCCGGCCGGGGCAGCCGAATCCAATTCTTGCTGTGTGCTCACGACTCTACTCAAAGGTTCCTCGTTATCATCACGACCCAGCCGGGCGGGGTCGCCTTGCTTCGCTCCTCTTGCCCGCCTGAGATCACTGCGGCCGCTTGGCCTTCATTTTGGCGAGGCGGATGAACTGCACCAGGGGGCGCTTGGCCGGACAAACATAGGCGCAGGAACCGCACTCGAAACACTCGAAGACCCCGAAGGGCTCGGTGGCCTCGGCGCGCCCGGCCTCGACGTAAATAGCGATCTCTTTCGGTTCAAGCCCCATCGGGCAGGCCTCCAGACACCAGCCGCAGCGGATGCACGAGGAGTGCGGCCGGGTATCGACTTCCTCCTTGGTGAGAAAGAGAACCGCTGAAGTGGTTTTGGTCACCGGCACTTCGAGGCTGGAAACGGCAAAGCCCATCATCGGCCCACCGAGAATGATCTTGGCCAGGCCCGGTTGCAAGTCGCCAAGATAGTTAACGATGTCTTTCAGCTTGGTACCAACCTTGACCAGCAGGTTGGCAGGCCGCCCGATACCCTTGCCGGCGATGGTCACCACCTTCTCATACAGCGGCTTGCCACAGGCCACGGCGTCGTAGACTGCCTTGGCGGTGGAGACGTTCTGCACCACCACGCCAACCGCCGAGGGCAGGGCCATGGCCGGAACCTTACGTCCGGTCACCGCCTGGATGAGCTGTTTTTCCGAACCCTGGGGGTACTTGACCTGCAACGGCCGCACGCGGATGGTCGCGTCGCTGACCGAAACCCGGGCCGCTGCCTCACTCATGACCTTGATGGCGTCCGGCTTATTGCTTTCGATGCCGATGTGGCACTCCTTGATGCCGAGTATCTTGAGGAGGATCAAGGCCCCCTCGATGATCTCATCGGTGTATTCGAGCATGGCCCGATGGTCGGCGGTGATATAGGGCTCACATTCGGCGCCGTTGAGAATCAGGGTGTCGACCGGACTGCCTGCCGGCGGCTTGAGCTTGACATGGGTGGGAAAGCCGGCGCCGCCGATGCCGATGATGCCGCCATCATGCACTCGGGCAAGCAGATCGCCACCATCAAGCTTGCGCCAATCCGCCTTCTCGTAGCTGGGAGCCACTGCCTGGTGGTCGACGGTCAGAGTAAGCGAGGGGGCGCTGACTCGCATGGGGTGCGCCGACATCCCGAGGTCCTTGACCTTTCCGGTCACCGGGCTATGTAAGGGCACCCCCAGCCCCTTCTTGACCTCACCGATTACCTGGCCCACTGTTACCTCCTGACGCTTGGCCACAGTCGGCTGACAGGGGGCACCGATGTGCTGGCCGAGGATCAGTTCAAGTTCGTCAGGCATGGGCATGACCTCGATGGCCAGCCCCTGGGTCTGTTCCTTAAATTCAGGCGGATGCACCCCGCCTTTGGGAAATGTCAGCAACGCGTTCATGGGAAGTCTGATGTTGGCGGTGAAGGTGGTCGATGGGTGTTGTCGTTTTTGTTTCTGGCAAAGACTCGCGTCTTACCAGAAACTCCTGATGCCTTGTTGGGGCGATGGTGTCGGCCGTCTCGATCACTCTCTCTCAGGAGATGCCTCCGTAATACTTCATAAACTGGGTGCGCTCGAAGACGGCGGCGTCTATGGCCTTTTCATAACTGAGCTTGCCCCGGAACTCGTCGAGTGTGGTGAATGACTTCTTGGTCATCCACTCGTCGAGGGTGGTGAGCATGGCGGGAATACGAGCGGCGCCGTTTTTGTAGAGGGTCGATACAACCTGCACCGCCGTCGCTCCGGCCAGCAATTGCTTGATCACCCCTTCGCCGTCGTGAATCCCGGTGGCCGCCACCAAGTCTTTGTCGACATGTCCGTACATCAGGGCGATCCAGCGCAGGGTGTTCCCGGCCTCCCCGGGGGAGCTGAGAACATCCGAGGACTTGACCAGCAGTTGGTCAATATCGATGTCCGGGGTGTAGTAGCGATTGAAAAGGACGAAGCCGCCGATCTTCTTGATCCAGCTCAGCCTTTGGATAAGGTTGGCCAAGGCTGCCGAGTAGGAGCTCATTTTCAACGACAGGGGGATGGAAACCAGGTCGGCGACCTTGTTGATGATATCAAAATACTGTTTCTCGTATTCGCCAGTGGTCAGGCGCGGATTGGTGGGCAACAGGGAGATGTTGAGTTCAATGGCATCCGCCCCCTGTTCCTCCACCGATTTGGCGAAGGCAACCCACTCCGCTGCCGAGATGCAGTTGATGCTGGCAATGACCGGAATGTTCACCGCCTTCTTGGCCTCGGCGATGAGTTTTAAGTACGTCTCTACCTCGTTGCCCCGGGTGTACTCGCGGATATAGTCGGACGCCCCCGGATACTCGGCGTTATAGCTTTCCAGGTTGGCGGAGTACTCTGCCTGAATCTGCTCCTCGAACAGCGATTTCAAGACGATCGCTCCGGCCTGATGGTCGGCCAGTTCCTTGATCTTGTTTATGCTGTTGGTGAAACCGCAACTGCCGACGATGATCGGGTTGGTCAGTTTCAGGCCAAGATAGGTAGTCGAAAGATCGTTCATGTCGTTCGGTCTCAGGTTCGTGGATAACGCCCTTACATCTTCCTCGCCGTTCACTCCGGCGTCGAGCAATGTCATGTGCGGTTTGTGCGCGATGCGATGACACCCATGAAAATCAGTAGCCGTTTACTACTACAAATTTTCCACAGAAAATCAACACCATTTTTCTTCAACATCTCAGTCTCTTGAGTTAATTATCTGTTATCTGTATTTTTATTTTTCTCT
Organism: uncultured Desulfopila sp.; assembly: GCA_964432635.1. Classification (GTDB taxonomy): domain Bacteria; phylum Desulfobacterota; class Desulfobulbia; order Desulfobulbales; family Desulfocapsaceae; genus Desulforhopalus_A. Next base: position 2,396 of record CAYSON010000236.1, on the reverse strand, counting down.
TGGGGTGCCGCTGGCAATGTCTTGTCCGGTTGCGGCAAGCGCCGGTTTTCTCAAACACACATTGTGACACAATGACATGTTTGCACAAACAAAACAACCTTGTTGGCACAATCCCGACCTCGCACAAGGCCTCGAGGTGGCAACTGCATAGCCTCAAAATAACGCCGTCACTTCGTTTTTTCTATTTTTTCTAGATGTTTCAAGACTCCTCCATCACCCTGACGATAATGGGTGCGAAAAATCGCAAAGCCCAGTACTGTCATTCCCGCCGCACAAGAGCCTTGACTGTGCGCCTTCGGTGCACAAACCGCCTCAATCGCCTTCCCGCTCCCGCAATGAACGATCTCTTGTCACCTCGCAGGGCAATCGGCACCATGCTGCTCGGCGCCTTCATGATCAGCTTTTCCGCGGTCTTCGTTAAGGTGGCCGAGGTAGCCCCGACCTGCTCCGCCTTCTACCGGGTGGTTTTCGGCTGTTGTTTTCTCGGAATGATCGCCTGGTTTCGCGGGGAACTGCACCCGCCTCCTCGCCGCACCTTGGCGCTGCTGTTGTTCTGCGGCCTGGCCTTTGCCCTTGATCTTTTTTTCTGGCATGAAAGCATCATGTATATCGGCCCCGGTCTGGCCACCCTGGTTAGCAACTTCCAGGTCTTTTTCCTTGCCGCCGCCGCCATTCTCTTTTTTCGGGAGAAGGCGCGGCCGCGCTTTCTGCTCTCCTTGCCGATCGCCCTCTTCGGGCTCTTTCTCGTCGTTGGTCCCGACTGGCACCGCTTGAGCGACGATTACAAAACAGGCATCTTCTACTCCCTGCTCACCGCCCTCTGCTATGCCGTCTATCTCATAGGGCTACGCAGGGTGCAAAGCTCCGGCAACAGCTCACCACTCTTTTCCCTGATGCTCGTTTCCTGCTGCTCTGCCGTCTTTCTCGGCTTGAAGATGGTGAACAGCGGCGACTCCTTCGTCATTCCCGACCTCAAGAGCCTCTCCGCCCTGCTCGCCCTTGGTCTGTGCAGCCAGACCCTCGGCTGGTTACTGATCGCTCGCGCCCTGCCGCGGCTCCCGACATCGCTGGGCGGCTTGATGTTGCTCCTGCAGCCGGCCCTCTCCTTCGTCTGGGACGTCCTCCTGTTTTCCCGCCCCACCTCCTTGATCAATTGGACAGGAGTCGTTTTGACCTTGGCCGCCATCTATATGGGGGCCACCGGGAAAAGTTCACGGTCGTAACTATTGCCATCCTGGCGATCGGCGCTATTGTTTTACCCTGAAAAGCAGTGCTAAGTTTCCCTTCACCTCCAAAAAGAATATGAAAATCACCGATTATCACGATTGCCCGGCGCAACAATTCGAAAGCGAAGCCGTCAAGGGCGTCACCGGCCGGGTTGTCATCGGCAAGGCCGACAGCGCCGAGAATTTTTGCATGCGTGTTTTTACCGTGGCCCCGGGAGGCTTCACTCCCCGCCATGCCCATAGGTGGGAACACGAGATTTTCGTCCATTCCGGCAAGGGCAAGGTCTACCAGAGCGGCGAGTGGCGCGAGGTCACCAGCGGCACGGTGCTGTTCATCCCCGGCAACGAGGAACACCAGTTCATGAACGGCGGCGGGGAAGACTTTGTCTTTATCTGCCTCATCCCCTCGGGGGTGAACGAATTGTAATTACCACCGGCTGCTGTGGACCAAAACCGCCTGGGATCTTCGGCTAAAGGGGTTTTTATTTTTTCATCCCCAGCAATTGCTCCTTGAGGGTGTCGTTGACCGGCTTGTCGCCGAGCCAGATCTTGAGCATGGCAGCGTTGAAATCGGCACCGGTTATCACCCCACGTTTTTCCCCCTTGATCTGCACGGTGGTGCCGCTCGTCGGGTGGTAGTCGAGGACGATGAGATCACCCTTCTTGGCATCAACGAAGAGGGCATTGAACTGGTTGATCCGCTCTTGCAGCTTGGCCAACTCGGCGGGGCTGTTATTATCCTTGAAGCCGTCGTTCCAGGCCTCGGTCAGCTTGTCTTTCGGCACCTCGCTGTAGAGAAAGTGCATGACCATGCGCTTGCGTCCGCCATCGGCCAGGATGGCATCCACCTTGCTGGCGGGTTGTTCCAGATACAGTTGGGCGATATAGATGTCCATGAACAGCTTGGAGCGTACTCCGGCGCCGTTCAGCTTCAAGGTGACGCCATCTTCGCTCTGCAGACTCTCCTGCACCGCAACCCCGGAAATTTCCTTGGCGTAGCAAGGCAGACCAAGAAGCAATGTCATCAACACTATCATCGTTCGCATTCCCTTCTCCTTTATGCTGAGGTTGAAACCACGTGCGTGACGCTCTGCCCGCACCGTTGCGCCTGCCGTACCCGACAGTTTACCACCAAGACAAAGGCACAGCCTACCTAATTTTTACTCGGAC